>JAVWYO010000036.1:0-19957 GCA_036661515.1 Muribaculaceae bacterium
GATACAAACGTAACAGTTATATGACTGATTTTCATAATAGATTTCAATAACATCAAAGTATCTGACTTTAGATTAATTGCACAATATTCAGCTATCATACTATTTTTTTTATAATAATATGAATGCGCAAATATATATATTTATTTATTAACTACCATATATTTATTAAATTATTTTACTATGTTGCATAAAATAATATGTTTGTTTTAATATAGGCATATCTTTTTAACCATATTAAATAATCAAAATAACGGAAACACTGGTTTTTATTTGACACATAAAGGTATTAATTATATTATAACTACAATATATGTCGAGTTATAATAAATTAAATTATTATATTTGCCAGATAATCATTCTAAATATAGATATGACACGACAGTTATTAAAAGAAGTTGAAAAAGGGTCTAAAAATGCTCTTATCAAGAAACGGATTATTACTCACTACATTCATAATGGTAATTCCACAATTACCGATTTATCGAAAGAAATGGACATGAGTGTACCTACCGTCACAAAATTTATAGACGAAATGTGTGAAGCCGGTTTTCTTAATGTCTATGGAAAACTTGAAACAAGTGGTGGACGTCACCCTAATCTATATGGATTAAATCCTGAATCGGGCTATTTTATAGGTGTCGAAGTAAAACAATCTTCAGTAAACATTGGATTTATAAACTTCAATGGCAATATGATGGAGAAAAAAATGGATATCCCTTATAAATTTGAAAATTCACAAGAGGGTCTAAATTCATTATGCCATATTATTCTGAATTTTGTTAAAAAACTAAGTATTGCAAAAGAAAAGATTATTAATATCAACATCAATCTATCGGGACGTGTCAATCCTGAGTCGGGCTATAGTTATAGCTTTTTCAATTTTGGTGAACGACCTTTATCAGAACTCATATCCGAGAAAATAGGATATAGTGTGAGCATTGAGAATGATACACGTGCTATGACTTATGGCGAATATTTAAATGGAAATGTAAAAGGCGAAAAGAATATTATATTCGTAAATATTAGCTGGGGATTAGGTATTGGTATAATAATTGATGGTAAAATATATAATGGTAAATCGGGATTTGCAGGTGAATTTGGTCATTTCCCTGCTTACGAAAATGAAATAATATGCCATTGCGGAAAAAAAGGGTGCTTAGAAACCGAAACCGCAGGAAGTGCTCTTCATAGAAAACTATTTGACAGAATAAATAAAGGTGAAAGTTCAATACTTTCTACTAAAATGAAAGGCGAAAATTCTTCAATTGATTTAGAGGATATAATTGCCGCTGTAAATCAAGAAGATATACTATGTATCGAAATAGTGGAAGAGATTGGATATGAGCTTGGAAAATATATTGCAGGACTTATTAATATTTTCAATCCAGAATTAGTAATTATTGGAGGCGCTCTATCAAGAACTGGTGACTACATCACACAACCTATAAAAACAGCGATAAGAAAACATTCACTAAATCTTGTGAGCAAAGACTCCGTAATACTCACTTCGAAGCTCGGTGATAAGGCAGGAATAATAGGTTCGTGCATGATTGCACGAGGAAAAGTATTTGAGGATTAATAACGTTGGTTACTCATTATCAAGTATCTTTTTGATTCTTGATATTATCATTTGAGGTGAGATACCTGTTAGGCAAAAATAATCATTCGTAAGGCATGGCTTATTGCCAAATACTGAGCATGGGCGACATGCCATATTAAGTTGAACAGCATTTTGCTCTTCTTGTCGCCACCCCATAAATCCGCAGTAAGGGTGCGTTGCGCCCCACACCGACACTACAGGAAGTTTCACAAGCGATGCCAAGTGCATATTTGCAGAATCCATCGACACCATAACATCGATATTGCTCAATAATGCCAGTTCTTTAGGAAAGCCATTCCTTTTTTCGGCTAACGATGTAACGTTTGGATATTTATCAACCCAGCTTTTTAGGATTTCTTGTTCTTGTTCTCCAGCACCAAAGAGGAATACATGAGTATCGTCCCACTTCGTCAACGTGGCGAGTACTTTCTCCATAAGAGTAAGAGGATACACCTTCCCTTGATGCTTGGCAAAGGGTGCTATTGCAATCCATTTTTCATTAGGCTTCTTGGGTGCCGAAATATCAGCAAATTCACTTGCATCAGCTTTATTCTCCCCAAAGACAGACTCAAATAATTCAGTAAATTTGAATCCAAACCTATAAAACACTTCCCTATAACGCGCTCGCGAGGATATTAAAGGAAACATGCGCTTGTTGCGTCGTCGAGTAAGGGAGCGCTTTCCCACACGCCCTTTGTTTATGCGCTTCACTGGTATCCCAGCAATAAAAAAGAATAAGGATAATATGTGCGTGCGTAAAACGTCATGAAGGTCTACAAAGGCATCAATAGAATATTTTGCACGTAATTCTTTAGATAGATTATATAATCCGTGAAGTCCATGATATTTATCTTTTATATCAACACCTAAAACAACGAGGTTGCTGGGCATATTAATGAAAAGCGTAGAAGAAACAATCTGCGTTATCATTATGAACCGGGTTTCAGGATTTGCTCGACACACAGAATACACTACAGGAATTGTCATCGCAACGTCGCCTAAAGCCGAAAAACGTGCAATAAGGACATTTTTAAAATTTTCTTGTGGAATTTTTCCTACAAACTTATTTTTTGCCATACAACACAGGGTTGGTAGCAGGATCATTATACATTTTCATTTGGCAATACACTTTCATGTATTTTCTTCCAGAAGCTATATCGTCTAAAAGCTGTGTAATAGCTGTCGTTAGATCTTCGCGCTGCTCAAGGAGTATATTTAATTTAGCGCGACATTGTTCCACGTGTGCAGGAGCTGCCTCTTTACGCATTACTTCTTGCTCCATATGATATATTTTGAGCGCAAGAATGGAAAGGCGGTCGATAGCCCATGCAGGACTTTCTGTATTTATAGTTGCATCGTCACACGGTTGCACATCTTTATATAAGTTGCGAAAGTAGGTATCAATCTTCTCGACAAGGTCAGTACGATTTTGATTACTCCTATCAATTCGACGCTTTAACATAAGAGCATCATGCTCATTAATATTAGGGTCTCTAATTATATCTTCAAGATGCCATTGAACGGCATCAATCCAATTCTTAGCAAAAAGCTCAGCTTCGATAGTCCCAACATCATACGGATTTGCTACATTAGCATCTACATCGTCGTGTTGATGATAGAGCTGGATTGTATTCCAGAATATATGGTTACATTTTTCTGCAAAATTCATAATGTTATTTCTTTTAATAATATGTTACAAACATAGTAATCTTTATTTAGACCTCCAAATGCGATTTGCTATTTCCTACCGAAATCGGCAGGAATTTCACCCCACTCTTTTGTTTCCCATTTAAGAACACGAGTAGTAAATGTATTGTTTTTGAGCCATGCCTCTGCACGTGCCACAATAGCAAATAATTCAGCATTTTTTGCGCTTGGCTCAAGTTTCGTTTTACATTTTTTCTCTCTAATCCATTTTATGGCAATTGAACTGTCAGAATATATTGGTATTTGACTCCCCTTTTGTTTAAGAAGTGCAAGACCATGAACGAGCGCAAGAAATTCTCCAATATTATTAGTACCCACTTGATACGGACCTTTGCGAAACACTACTTCACCAGTGCTTACAAGCACCCCTTGATACTCCATAGCTCCTGGATTACCACTGCATGCGGCATCTACGGCAAGGCTTGGAGTCATAATATTCTCATTAGCATCATAATTAGCATTTGCAGGCTTAGAATTTGCTATATTGCGCAAAATTTGCATTTGCTCTTTGGGGTCGCCTCGATAAGCTAATATTGCTTGCTCCTTACTATTATAGCTTTTATATCTTGCGCCAGGCACGTTCTCTACTTGGATTTTGCATTCTTCCCAAGAATCATAGATTCCCGGAGCATTACCAGCCCACACAACATACCATTTGAAGTTATTCGCCATAGCTAATTACAATTTTAGAGATAGACAAAGTTAATATTTTTTCCTACATTTGCATAAGAAGTAATTCAAAAAACCGTAAGTGCACATGAAACCAATATTTCTAATAGGCTACATGGGGTCAGGAAAGACAACCGTAGGAGTAGCTCTTGGTGAGGAAATGAAAAGGACGTTTATAGACCTTGATATTTTCATTGAGGAGCGATATCATGACACATTACGAAATATTTTTGAGCGAGTTGGCGAATCTGTTTTTAGAGAAATTGAGCGAGATATGCTTTATGAAGTTTCGCAACTCGACGATGTTATAGTAGCTTGCGGAGGTGGCACTCCTTGTTATTACGACAATATGGAATACATGAACAACTGTGGACTTACTATATATCTTGAAGTGGGAATTGAATGCCTTTTTGCCCGACTTTCTCTACCCAAAGCAAAGCAAAGTCGTCCACTGTTAGCAAAAAAGAGCGATGAAGAGCTCCTAAAATTCATTAAATCAGCATTGACCGAGCGCATGCCATATTACACCAGAGCAAACATACGTTTTGATACTACTCATCTTACGAATACACAAGAAACACGCGACACCGCTTTTGCTATGTCGCTAACAATAAAGAGATACCTTAATAAGAAGCTGTTTTAATTTATTTCAGAATAGATTTGAGACTATTTCCCAGTAAGCATGGAGCGTAACGTTGCCACTCCTTGCGTAGCTTTTTCGGCAATTATAGTGACGTGCCGGTCACTTGGCGTAATGGCTGGCGAGGGGTCGATGTAGTATATTGGTGTTGAGGCAGGAACATAGTTAAGGAGGCTTGCTGCAGGATACACGTTGAGCGATGTCCCTATCACAACAAATATGTCGGCTTGCATTGCTTGGTGTATTGCCTGTTCAATATTAGGAACTGCTTCTTGAAAAAACACAATGTGAGGACGTAGATGGTCGCCATATTTATCAATTGAGTCGAGTGATGTAGTTGGATTTTCGGGGGATAAATCGTAAAGCCGTTCTGGGTGCTTAATCGAGCGAGCCTTCATTAGTTCGCCATGTAGATGCAATACGTTTGTGCTACCAGCTCGTTCGTGCAAGTTATCTATGTTTTGTGTTATTATTTCAATGTCAAAATCTTTTTCCATTTCAGCAAGGATAATGTGTGCCTCATTAGGATTCACACCAAGCAATTCACGGCGACGAGTATTATAAAATTCATGTATAAGCGCAGGATTTCGGGCAAATCCGTCAGCACTTGCTACATCTACTACTTTGTATTTATCCCATAAACCTCCCGCATCACGGAATGTTGAAAGTCCACTTTCGGCACTTATCCCTGCACCTGTTGAAATTACCAATTTTTTCATCGTAAAATAAATTATTTTAAGTATCTAACAAAATAGATGATTGAGCGTTTAACTTTTAATCGCTGATAAAAAGGACTATTGCTTAATAGTCAGTGTAAATTTAATATTTTTTATTCAAAATTTAGCAGTCAACAACATAATTAACTTTACCTTTGCGAGGTCGTTTGTCAAAATAAGGATAAACGCGCGCATACAAATTTAAAATACGATATGGACAAACTTAGTTATGCCTTGGGCATGAGCATGGGAAATAACTTCCAACGCTCAGGAGTAAAAGAGATTAATGTAGAAGAATTTGCAAATGGCGTAAGAGCTGTTTATGAAGGCGTAAAGCCTGAAATGACGTATGATGAAGCTAAGCAGATCGTTCAAGAGTTTTTTACAAACCTTGAGAACGAAGCTAAAGATGCAAATAAAAAAATAGGTGAAGCTTTTCTTGCCGACAATTCTAAGCGCGATGAGGTTCACGTAACAGCTACTGGACTTCAATACGAAATATTAAAAGAGGGTAATAACGTTCACCCAAGTGCTGGAGACCAAGTTGAGGTTCACTACACAGGTAAATTGATAGATGGAACTGTGTTTGATAGCTCAGTAGAACGTGGCACTCCTGTTACATTTGGGGTTACTCAAGTAATTCCTGGTTGGGTTGAGGCTTTGCAGTTGATGAGCGAAGGAGCAAGCTGGAGATTATTTATTCCTTCTGAACTCGCTTATGGCCCTAACGGAGCTGGTCAGGTAATAGGTCCTGATACTACATTAATATTTGATGTAGAACTTATTAAAGTTATAAAATAGAAATTCAAGATAGCGATTATATCAATAGCGAATCGCAAACCGAAAAAAGATAGAAATTAATCAAAACAAACTAATTATTAAAAAGTATTATGAAGAAGAATTTAATTCTAACATGTGCTGCAGCACTACTATTTTCAGCTGTTAGCTGTAATGGTGGCGCATCAAGCGCATCAAGCGAAAAAGATTTGAAGACAACAGGTGACTCTTTGAGCTACTATTATGCACAAATGGTAGGGTCTTACCTAAGCCAAGGCTTAAAACAAAACCCTGATTCTACTTTTAAGAAAGACTCTTTCGTTAAAGGTATTGAAGCTGCCCTTAAAGTTGACACAACCGACGTTGCTTACCTTCAAGGTTTGAGCATGGGTAATCAAATGATTAATGAGATTATGCAAGTAAAGACACAAACTGGTGTTAATCTTGACACAAAAATGTTCATTAATGTATTGAAAGAAACTCTAAAATCGGATTCAACAAACAACCCTCAAGCTGCTCAAGAAAAATTTGCTAACCTTATGCAACGTCTTGTTGTTGCAAAGAAAGCTAATTCTCCAGAAGCTGTTGCTAACAAAAAAGCTGGCGAGGCTGAGATTGCAAAAATAATGAATACCGACAAAACAATCAAAAAGACTGCAAGCGGTCTTGCTTATAAAGTGCTAAGCGAAGGTGCTGGAGCTACTTTTAAAGACTCTGATAAAATTTCTGTTAAATATACAGGAAAACATATCGACGGTAAAGTATTTGACGAATCGGGTGCTGAAGCTCGTTCTTTCTCTCCTAATGGTGTAGTTCCTGGATTTAAAGAAGGTTTGATGATGATGAAACCAGGTGCTAAATATGTACTTTACATTCCTGGAAATCTTGCTTACGGAACTGAAGGACAACAAATGGCTGGCATCGCTCCTAATGAAATGCTAATATTTGAAGTTGAAACAGTAGGTATTGCTGCAGACGCTCCTGCAACTGCTCCTGTAAAGAAATAAGAAATATTTCTTAAATAAACTCAATAGCCCTCTTTTGCTATATAATTATGCAAAAGAGGGCTATTTATATATATCAACATCTATCGATTAAAGTACGAGTTAATCTAAAAAAAAGGATAAAAAGTACATTTTGTTACAAAAAGTAGTGATTTATGGAAAATATGCTATATATTTGCACTAAATGTAATAAAAAACATATTCATGGAAAAGATCGATAATCTTGATAGGAAGATTCTTGAAATAATAATGAGAAATGCGCGTATTCCTTCAAAGGATGTGGCTTTGGAGTGCAATGTATCGCGAGCTGCAATTCATCAACGCATTCAGCGCATGATAGACATGAAAGTCATCACAGGGTCGGGATATAATGTAAATGCTAAAGTGCTGGGATATGCTACTTGCACTTATATTGGTGTTAAGCTTGAGCGTGGCTCTATGTATAGAACTGTGGTTCCTGAACTGGAAAAGATTGACGAGGTAGTGGAATGCCATTTCACAACAGGACCCTACACAATGCTTATCAAGCTATATGCTCGTGATAATCAACATTTAATGGAACTTTTGAATGACAAAATTCAAAATATTCACGGAGTTGCTGCAACTGAGACACTAATCTCTCTTGAGCAAAGCATGAACCGAGAAATACCGATAGTTTACGAAGAAAAATAAAGAAAATGATTCTTTTTAGAAGATGTTTTAATTTATTTCAGAATAGATTTGAGACTATCTTCGAGAATTATTTATAAAAAGAAGGCTATATTAATTTACCTGAAATAAATTAAAACAGCTTTTTAGTAAAAAATATTGCACAAGCTATAAAATTTTATGGTTTGTGTAATTTTTTGTAGCTTTACATCATATTTTAATATTGAAAATTTCGATGGAAACAGAAATGAACCGCCCAAATATAATTGGTCGAATACTTAGAAGTAAACGAACTCTTTATCACATATTGGCGATAGCCATATTTGCTATAATTGCATGGGCTTATTTTATGCCAGATGTAATTGAGGGAAATGTGTTAAAACAGCATGACGTTCAGCAAGGTATGGCAATTGGTGAAGAGGGTCGCGCCTTTAATGAAAAAAGTGGCGAAGTAACTCGCTGGACTAATTCACTGTTTTCTGGAATGCCTAATTTCCAAATTTCACCAACTTACGAAAGTTCAAAACTCATAAGCTGGGTAGGAAAGGTGTATAGTCTTGGATTTCCATCACCTGTAAATATCCTATTTATTATGATGATAGGGTTTTACATTATGCTAATAGCCTTTAAGGTAAAATGGTATATTGCTATACCAGGAGCTATTGCATACGCCTTCTCAACATATTTTTTCATAATAATAGGAGCTGGACACATCTGGAAATATATAACATTGGCATATATTCCACCAACTATTGCTGGCATTGTGTGGTGTTATAGAGGTAAATTGGTCGCTGGTGGCGCTGTCGCGGCCTTCTTTGCAACATTGCAAATAGCATCTAATCACGTGCAGATGACCTATTATTTCCTATTCGTTATCGTTGCTTTAATGATAGCCTACTTAGCAATAAGCATAAAAAATAAGAGCGTTAATCTATGGTGGAAATCAACTTTAGTATTAATTGGAGCGGCAATTCTCGCTGTGGCGGCTAATTCTCCTAATCTATACAATACATATAAATATAGTAAAGAATCGATGCGTGGCGGTCATTCCGAATTAGTAGCAAAAGATGCAAATACTTCGACGGGTGGACTAAATAAGGATTATATTACAAATTGGAGCTATGGCATAGATGAAACATTATCATTGCTTATTCCAAATATAAAAGGAGGAGCAACAATAAAGCCCAAAGGTGGAAATAATGAATTGATGTCACTGGCAGATACCGATAAGGCTAACGATATGAGTGCATATAATGAGATATCGCCAACCGATTATCAATATTTGCAGAATTTTCCGCAATATTTTGGCGACCAACCTATGACTAATGGACCTGTGTATGTGGGTGCACTGGTTCTCGTACTATTTTTTATTGGTTGCTTTGCAGTGAAAGGTGCCGTGAAGTGGTCGTTGCTTGCAGTGACGGTGTTATCAATACTTCTTGCGTGGGGTCATAATTTTATGTTTTTTACCGATTTATTTATTGATTACTTCCCTATGTATAATAAATTCCGAGCCGTTTCGAGTGCTCTCGTAATTGCTGAATTTACTATACCTCTTCTCGCAATACTTGCCCTACAACGTATATTTACAGATAAAGAATTTATAACAAAGCACATCAATGCTATATATGTGTCTTTTGCAATACCTGCGGCAATATGCTTAATAGGCTGGCTTATGCCAAGTATTTTTGGTAGTGCTTTTTCGGCACAAGAAACCGAGCAGTATATTTTAACTGGGCAGTTTCAACAAGTCCCAACATTATATAGCGCAATAGAGACTGTAAGATATTCACTTATATCAAATGATGCGTTGCGGAGTTTCTTTATAATATTATTTGGGTTCATTGTCTTGTGGGCATATTCACGTGGATATATGAAATCGCGCATGGCATGCGTTGTTATAACTATAATTATTCTTGGTGACCTATTTACGGTAAATAAACGATACATTAGTTCTGAGAGTTTTTCATCAGTACCTCTTATTGAGCAACCAAAAATAAGTCCTCGAAATGTGGATAGGAAGATACTTGCCGATACTACAATGAATTACAGAGTACTTGATGTAAAGCAATTTAGCGAGGCTACTCCTTCATATTTTCACAAGATGATAGGAGGATACCACGCAGCAAAACTTATGCGTTATCAGGATTTGATAGAACACCAGATTATGAACAATAATATGGCAGTGCTGAATATGTTAAACACTAAGTATGTGATTATTGATGACGAGAATGCGCAGCTTAATACCGATGCTCTTGGCAATGGGTGGTTTGTTAATTCAATAAAGTATGTAAATACTCCACAAGAGGAGATGCAGGCTATTACTAATTTCAATCCTTCACAACTCGCTGTTGCCGATAAGAAATTTGCTGGAATACTTGGTGACAAAATAGCTATGAAAGTAGCTGGCGACACGATATATGAAACTAAATATGCTCCTAACGAATTGACTTATCATGCTACCTCACAAAATGGTGGACTTGCTGTATTCTCTGAAATTTATTTCCCTTGGGGTTGGCATGCTACTATTGATGGCAAAGATGCTGAAATAGGACGCGTGAACTATGTCCTAAGAGCATTGAAAATCCCAGCTGGAAGCCACACCATCAATTTCCGTTTTGAGCCTGAGTCGGTAAAAACAACTGAAACTATTGCTTATATTGCAATAGCTATTATATATCTTGCAATGATAGTCGCAGTATTTGGCATAGGTCGTAAAAAAGAACGAAAAGATAAAATAATCGATTGAATCGGATAAAAAGATATTATTCTGCACTTAGTAGGTATCATAAAAGTAATGGTTATGGTATCCACTCACCGTTTGCATATCATTTTGTACTTGGAATTTTGCGCGAGCGTTTGCCATACTATGCTTATAGCGAGATAGAGAAAACGCGACGAATGGTGATTTCTAAGACGAGAAAGCATGGGCGACACCCTCGTATAATATCAATAAAAAATGCCAAATTGCTGTTTAGACTGGTAAACTTGGTTAACCCACAACATATTTTGCAATTTGGAACAAGTTATGGAGTTTCCACATCAAGTATGTTGATGGTATCACACATTACACAATTGACGCTTTGCGAACCACATCTCAGTGAATATAATGCAACAGCAAAGGTACTAAAGCCTTATATGGAACGTATTGCTTTGTTTACCGATGCAGGAGCTTCGATCGACGACTATGAAAAGCGTCATAATGGGTGTAATGAACGCAGATTCCTACTTGTAAATAATGTGGAAAATAGAGATGTTGATATTATAGATGCTTATATACACAAGATAATGGCTACTGAAGGATTTATTGTAATGAGAAATTTGAGTAGGTCGAGTGCTATGAATGGACTTTGGAATAGATGTAAGGCCGATTTGAAATTTGGCATGACTTTCAGCAATGAAAAAATTGCGGTAATTGTGATAAATAATAAGTTGCCAAAACAAGATTATTTCCTTTGGTTTTAAAGATTTTAATTATATATGAAAATAGATTGGTATGCCCTTCCTTTTGAGGAATTAACAGCACGTCAGATGTATGATATGCTCGGACTTAGGGCTGAAGTTTTTGTCCTTGAACAGGGTGAGGCTTATCTTGATGTTGATTACAGAGATTTAGATTGCTATCATGTTCTTGGATATGATGGGGATACTCTTGTGGCTCATTGTAGAGTGTTTCGACTTGGAGGATATTTTGCCGACGGGTGCATTGGGCGCGTAGTTGTTAAACCAAACCGGCGTGGCGGTGGACTGGGACATGATTTAATAGAAAAAGGTATTGAATTGCATGATATGATAAATGGAGCTGATAAGTCTATTACGATTTCGGCACAACTAAGATTACGTAATTATTATGAAGCTCACGGATTTAAAAAATCATCAACATGCTATTCCGAAGATAATATTCCTCATATTCACATGACACGAACCGCAACACAGAATCGATAAGCGTTTTTTGGCACAAATCCACTACCCCGATTAGCTATCTTTGTAACGCACACCAAATCAGCCAAATACAAAAAAGGGTGCGTACACTGCGTACTGTGCGTACACCTACTAACATACACATAATCAGACGATTAAAAAAATCCACTGTACGCACCCCAAGTGCGTACACCCTCAAAATATATACCCTACAACATTATTTTAGTCCCTACGTTCGCATTATTAGTAAAGATTGTGTAATTTTGCAGTTAAACAAAAAATACTGATAATATGGGTATTCTGGATTTAAGCGAACAAGAGATTATAAGACGCAACAGTTTGGACGAAATGCGAAAAATGGGCATAGAGCCTTATCCAGCTGCTGAATACATAGTTGACGGCTACACTACCGAAATTAAAGAGAATTTTAGTGATGATGCGCCTCAGCGTGAAGTGAAAATTGCGGGTCGTATTATGAGCCGTAGAATTATGGGTAAAGCATCGTTTATCGAACTAAAAGATTCTAATGGCAGAATACAGGTATATATCAGTCGTGACGACTTATGTCCTGATGAAAACAAAGACCTATATAACATAGTATTCAAGAAACTACTTGATATTGGCGACTTTATAGGAATCGAAGGATTCGTTTTCCGCACTCAGATGGGCGAAATAACAGTTCATGCTAAAACACTTACAGTCCTTAGCAAGTCTTTACGACCTCTTCCTGTGGTTAAAGTGAAAGATGGTGTAACTTATGATGCTTTTACCGACCCCGAACTGCGTTACCGTCAACGATATGTTGACCTCGCTGTTAATGAGGGAGTAAAAGAAATTTTCATGAAACGTACAAAGGTGTTTAACTCAATGCGCGAGTTTATAAATGCTCAAGGTTGCATAGAGGTTGATACTCCTGTGCTTCAAGCTATTCCAGGTGGTGCTACGGCTCGTCCTTTTGAAACACATCACAATGCACTCGATATTCCTTTATATCTTCGTATTGCAAACGAACTTTACTTGAAACGCCTAATCGTTGGCGGCTTTGAAGGCGTTTATGAATTTTCTCGCGACTTCCGTAATGAGGGCATGGATAGAACTCATAACCCAGAATTTACAGTTATGGAAATGTATATCGCTTACAAAGACTATAATTGGTTGATGAAATTTACCGAGCAAATGCTCGAAAAAATATGCTTAGACGTTAATGGAACTTCTGAAGTGAAAATGGGTGAAAACACTATTAGTTTCAAAGCTCCATTTAAGCGAATTACGATGATTGACTCTATCAAAGAACACACTGGTATCGACATTACTGGTATGGGTGAAGAGCAATTGCGCGAGGTGTGCAATAACATTGGTATTGAAGCCAACGAAACAATGGGTAAAGGAAAACTAATCGATGAAATTTTTGGCGAAAAATGCGAGGGAAACTACATTCAGCCTACATTTATAATCGACTATCCTATCGAGATGTCTCCTCTCACAAAGCGTCATCGCGATAATCCCGAACTTACTGAGAGATTTGAACTCATGGTTAACGGAAAGGAACTTGCTAACGCTTATTCCGAGCTTAACGACCCTATCGACCAACGCGAACGGTTCCAAGAACAACTACGACTATCTGAAAAAGGCGACGACGAAGCCATGTTTATCGACCAAGATTTCTTGCGCGCACTCGAATATGGCATGCCTCCTACTGCTGGTATTGGTATTGGAATGGATCGCCTTTCTATGTTAATGACTAATCAAACTACAATCCAAGAGGTTCTCTTATTCCCTCAAATGCGTCCAGAGAAAGTGCAAAAACGGGATTCTGACGCTGCTTACACCGAAATAGGCATACCCGAAGAATGGGTAGGCATTATTCAAAAAGCTGGATACAACACAGTGGCTTCGATTAAAGATGCCGTTGCTGGTAAACTTCACCAAGAACTGTGTGGACTTAATAAAAAACATAAATTAGAACTCAAAAATCCAACGGTTGATCAAGTCGCGGAATGGATCGAAAATTCTAAAAACAGATAACGACATGGCTATATTCCCAGGTTCTATAGCAGTTATGGGTGGTGGTAGTTGGGCTACTGCGCTCGCTAAATTGCTACTTAACGACGATAATAATATTATGTGGTACATGCGCCGTCCTGATAGAATTGACGACTTCAAACGCCTGCACCGAAATCCAGTATATCTTTCTGACGTGAAATTTGATACATCGCGCATCGAATTTTCTTCCGACATCAACTACGTGTGCCAAAAAGCCGATACTCTACTTCTTGCTATGCCTTCCCCTTATATAAAGGAGCATCTAAAGAAAATAAATGTTGATATTAGCAAAAAACACATCGTCAGCGCAGTAAAAGGAATTGTACCCGACGAAAATCAAATTGTCACTCAGTACATGACCGATTTCTACAACGTAAATCCTCAAAACATACTTGTCATTAGTGGACCATGCCACGCCGAAGAAGTTGCACTTGAACGTCTGTCATATCTCACAGTGGGAAGCCACGACATTGCGCTTTCACAAGCATTTGCCGACAGAATTAGTGGCAAAGACATGAAAACAATACTTTCTACCGACATTGAGGGGATTGAATACTCTGCCGTACTGAAAAATGTTTATGCAATAGCCGCTGGAATTGTTCACGGACTAAAGAGTGGCGACAATTTCCTCGCAATGCTCCTTTCCAATGCAATTCGCGAAATTGAACGCTTTGTTAACGCAGTTAATCCTCGCCAACGCAATATATGCGACTCAGTATATCTTGGCGACCTTCTCGTAACTTCATACTCGCGCTTTAGTCGTAACCACAACTTTGGAGCGATGATTGGCAAGGGATATTCGGTAAAAGCTGCTATGATGGAAATGGAAATGGTAGCCGAAGGATTTTACGGGACTAAGTGCATATATGAAATAAATTTAAAATACAAGGTTGATATGCCTATCCTTAGTGGGGTGTATAATATCCTATATAACAAGCAATCACCCGACAAAGAAATCAGCATAATGGCTGATACTTTCATTTAAACTAACGAAAAGAAACTTATTATTGTTGATATTTTTTTAATCTATTATTTTACGCAATGAAAACGATTCAAGTAAATACTCAAAACGTTCTTAGCACAGTCTCTGAAGCTTCAATTAAAGATTTGGCTCCACAGGCAAAATGTGCTATGGAAAAGTTACACAAAGGCACTGGCGAGGGAAACGACTTCTTGGGCTGGCTCGACCTTCCAACATCTTTATCTCAAGAGCAATTAACCGACATCGAAAACTCAGCTATCGCTCTTCGTGAAAGTTGCAAATACGTCGTTGCCATTGGCATTGGTGGAAGCTATCTCGGTTCTAAAGCTGTTATTGAAGCGCTTAGCGACAGTTTCGCGTCTCTTCGTGAGGACAAAAAAGGTGCTACCGTAATTTTTGCTGGACAAAATATTGGCGAAGACTATCTTCATGAACTTCAAGCTCTTCTGAAAAACCAAAAATTTGGTATAATAGTAATTTCAAAATCAGGTACAACAACCGAACCTGCTATTGCTTTCCGCTTATTAAAAGAGCAACTCGAAGCACAAGAGGGCAAAGCCGTTGCTGCAAAAAGAATTATTGCTATTACAGATGCAAAACGTGGAGCTCTTCGCAAACTTGCCGATGAAGAAGGTTATAAAACATTTGTAATCGACGACAACGTTGGTGGACGATTCTCGGTTCTCACTCCCGTAGGATTACTTCCTATTGCAGTAGCAGGCTTCGACATAAAGCAACTAATAAAGGGTGCCGTTGAAATGCAAAAAACCACTGCATTAGAGGGAAACATTGCCGAAACTTACGCAATGACTCGTAATGCTCTATATAACGCTGGCAAAAAAATCGAAATACTCGTCAACTTTAACCCAAAACTCCATTTCTTAGGAGAGTGGTGGAAACAACTTTATGGCGAAAGCGAAGGAAAAAATCACAAAGGTATTTTCCCTGCCGCTGTTGACAACTCTACCGACCTTCACTCAATGGGACAATGGATTCAAGACGGAGAAAGAACTATTTTTGAAACTGTTATTTCAGTTATGGAACAAAAATATGAACTCACTATTCCAGCTGACGCAGCCGACCTTGATGGACTTAACTACATCGCAGGAAAACGCATCGACGAAGTAAACAAAATGGCGGAACTCGGCACAATGATAGCACACGTTGATGGAAACGTTCCAAACATACACATCGAACTACCAGCACTCACCGAGTTCTGGCTTGGACAACTAATATACTTCTTTGAAAAAGGTTGTGGAATTAGTGGATATATTCTTGGTGTAAACCCATTCAACCAACCCGGCGTTGAAGATTATAAACGAAACATGTTTGCTCTACTTAACAAACCTGGCTACGAAGCCGAAAGCGCAGCAATACAACAAAAAATAAAGAAATAATCCCCAAAGCTCCCCATCAAATAAGCTCCCCATCAAGGAGCTTATTTTTTTGCCAATAATTTTTAGGCAAAGTATTACGTAAAAAATCCAAAAATAACTATCTTTGTTATATTGTTGTCCGCTAAAAAAATGTTCTTGAAAGCTCTTATATGAGCTTCAAATAAAATATATGACGTAATAAACTCCCATTTTCTATGACACAAAAGTTTTAACGAACACTAATATTACAAAATATTAATTTTACAGCTTATATTCATCAATCGGTATGATAAAATCTAAAATCATTAACTAAGACAGAAAATATGAAATATCGTTTATTCCTTTTCAGCCTTATACTTGCTCCAATGCTTAGCTGGGGGCAAGTGAATAGTCGATTATCGGCAGAGTTGCAATCAGCAACACTAACCGCCTCGACAGAAGATCTTATACCCGTTATTATCGCTCTCAAAGATCCCGTAAACAGAGAAGCCGTAGAGCGTAGTGTATCATCGTTGCGTTCGGTAGATAGCAAGCGAAAGGCAGTTATGCGCCAGCTTTCTCTCGCCCGAACACCAGGACTAAATGCCGTGTCTTCACTACTCAATGTAGCAGTTAGCCAACACAAAGCTGCCGATGTACAAAAGTTAGTGATCGGAAATCTAATCACTTGTCGCGTCTCTGCATCTACTCTGCAACAGTTGCAACAACACAATCAGGTGCTATGGATAGACATTGACCGCACTGCAAATTTAAATATTCCAGAGAATAATAGTAATATTAGTGAACCTGCTACCACTCGCGCAACAACACCAACGATTTCTTCAAATGTCAACTTTGTAGAAGCACCTCGTGTGTGGAATGAGTTTAAGATAACAGGAAAGGGGATAGTAGTCGCTCTTCTCGATTCCGGAGTAGATTACAATCACCCCGATCTACAAGGCAATATGTGGCTGTCGGCTGAATATCCACATTATGGTTGGGATTTTGTTGATAACGACAACGACCCAATTGATGAACAAGGACATGGTACTCATTGTGCTGGAACCATTGCAGGAAAACGCACAGGTGCTATTTCCTGTGGTATAGCACCAGATGCAACTATTATGATAGTTCGCATATTAGACAAAAGCAATGGTGGCATACTCAGTAATTTTCTTAAAGGAATTGACTTTGCTGTACGCAACAATGCTGACTTAATCAGCGCCTCATTAGGATTTGGAAATTTACCTTATCCTACAAAGAATATGGCACGTCAAGCATTTGATGATCTTGCTTTATTTAATATTCCTGCCATCATTGCTGCTGGAAATGATGGTAAAAATATTAATGGAACTAATAACCAAAGCCTCGCCCAAATTGACAATATACCTGGCGCTATCCCATCACCATGGATTGCACCTGAAACCCCCATTAGTGGAGGAACATCTTCTGTAATTACAGTAGGAGCTTTAGATAATAATAATTTCATCACTGAATTTTCATCTACTGGTCCAGCATTTTGGGAGACTACTCCTTATAACGATTATCCAGTAGCAAATAAAGCTATGCCAGGATTAATAAAACCAGATATTGTGGCACCTGGCTTAGACATACTTTCACTCCAGTTCAATACCAGCGGATATAAAACTATGTCGGGAACGTCCATGTCCACCCCTTGCGTTGCTGGTGTAGTAGCTCTACTCAAGCAGGCAAACCCAAGACTAAGCATTACGCAAATCGACCGTATCCTTCAAAACACAGCAACAAAGCACACGCAGCTAAAGAACAATATCTATGGTTCTGGTAGCGTAAACGCTTATGCAGTAGTATCAGCCGCACAACTATCTACACCTACTCGACTATGGATAGCGTTAGATAATGATAAATGTACCCTTTCATGGGAAGCCCCAGAAAAAAAATCTGGGCTAACAGGGTATCAACTATATGGTGACAATGAGAAGATAGCACGAATTGATGCAAGCAGTTGTGGATATCAATTTAATAAGACAAAACAATATAACAGCTATCACCTTACAGCCCTCTATGGCTCAACAGAATCTTTAGCTTCTAATTCTGTATCAGGTAATAATGAACAGCTTTACACCCCTCTCCAGCCATATGTGCGTCGCATAGATAATAGTAATAGCGTTGTGATGCAATGGCAAACACCTTATGAAAAAATATCTGTCTGTTGGTGCAAAAACACTAACCCAATTAGCACCAGCTCCGAAATAAATTACTATAGATCGAGATACTCACCAGATAAATTGAGTGATGTGGCTAAGCTGAAGTTAGCTAACGCAAAGATTTACACCGACTTAGGAATAGGTTCAGAGGCAACTATAACACTTATAAATGGTGGCGCAATTTTGAAAACTCAAAAAGTTGTGATAGGCAAAAATAATATTTCAAGAATAATAGAAATTGATCTCTCTGATATAAGTGCACAATTTGACCCCACATTAGAGACATTTGTAGAGATGTATACTCCTGAATTTGATGCAATGCTATATGATGAATATGGGTTTGTTAAAAATGCAAACTACTATTCAAATGATGGAAATACCTGGAAGGAAGTCGACATAGAGGACGTAAAACGAAATGGGAACTTTGCAATTTCATTAGAATTTGAACCTCCAATTATGTCAACCGTAGCAACCAAGCATAATTTCCTCGGATATAATATATATCAAAATGGGATAAAGATAAATGATAATCCTTTCATGGGAACAAGTTATAGGATTGATAATATTTCAGAAGGCTCTCATACATTTGCCGTCACCTCAACCGTAAATGGACGCGAGTCTAATCCATCTTATGAAACTACTTTTGAGATGATTCCAGCCCCCTTGTTTACTCCTAAGCCTCAGATTACGCGGATTAGCCAACAAGGAAGTAACGTTTTAATATATATTAACGAAAGAGCTCCGGTAACAATTTATCAAGATGATAAATTTCTCCAATTGGCATTTGCTTCACCAACAATCCCCGCAATACTTGAAGATGTAGCTCCAGGAACTCACAAATATATAATTGAAAGACGTTTTAATGACAAAATAGGTCGCAGCGATGAGAAAACTATCACTGTTGTAGATGCATACATGGCTCCGAAGAATTTTTCTGCCACTCTCAACAATGATACACCCTTGCTAAAGTGGATGCCTACCACATCGGCTATTCAACATCATGATGGGACTGAAATTACTACTCCATTTAAATATCCTGAAACAAAATCAATCAAAGAATACTATATTGCTACAGGCTGGAGTTCTAAAAAAATGAGCACGGTTGCCAATAAGCAACTAAAGATAATAACAATGAAGATTGAAGCTGGAGTAGAGAATATGCACTTATATGTATATAAAAATAAGCAGCTGTGCGCGGAACAGCCTGTTGATGCCTTCGATTATAGATCGCTTGTAATAGAGCTAAATAATCCAGTAACAGTTGCGGAAGGAGACTCTCTGCTTGTTGCATTGCATGTTAAAAACAAAAATTTTAAAGATATATATTTTGACCGTAGTGAGACTGAAACTCCCGAAAACAACCTTTTCTCTCTTGATGGTGTGAATTGGGAACCTGTGAGCAAGTACACTACATTAGATAATCCTACAAACCTTAACTGGTATATTACACTTTTATTTGGCGACGACTCTACCTCTCCAGATCCCTATTCACCACTCCCATCGCACTATCGAGTTATGCGCAACGATAAATTTGTGGGGCTGTTAGGCGGAAATGCAAGAGAATTTTCTGACAAACTGCCATCTTATGGTAAATATGACTATACAGTAGAGTCAATATATTCGGGTGCACATGTGCGCACATCTACTCCCGTGACTGTAGACTACAAGCAATCTTCGGTTGAGAACATTAAAAGTTCAGCTTCAATTAT
>JAVWYO010000037.1:0-19594 GCA_036661515.1 Muribaculaceae bacterium
GAAAAAACAACCAAAAACGGTTGATATTGAAAAAACAACCAAAAACGGTTGATATTGAAAAAACAACCAAAAACGGTTGATATATTAATAATATGTTTTATCTTTGTGCCATATATTCAGATTATTAATAGATTATGGAAATAAAAGGAGTTATAACAGGTGATATAATAAATTCTACGGGTATTAAAACTGAATTGAGAGAAACGTTATTAAATACTATTCAAGAAGTAGTAAGAGAATTAGAAATATTTAGTACTCTTCGGTTGGAATTTTTCAGGGGAGATAGCTTTCAGATTATAGTAGATAAACCCGCAGAAGCTTTAATAATAGCAGTATTATTAAGAGCTGGATTGAAAAGCCATACGCCTAAAGAAAGTAAAAGGTTGTGGGATGCGCGCATATCTTTGGGGATAGGTGATATTACCTATTCTTCTGAAAAGGTTGTTGTCTCTGATGGTGAGGCTTTTCATTATTCTGGATGGGAATTTGATGAACTTGGGAAGCGAAAATTAGCAATACGAACTACGTGGAACAATGTTAATAATGAATTGAAAGTAAGTACAGCATTTGCTGATGATATAATTTCACGTTGGAGCAGATCACAAGCGCAAGTTATCTATGTCTCTCTATTATCGAAAATGACACAAAAAGATATTGCCATAAAATTGAATAAAACGACTCAGAATATTAGCAAGCTATTAAGTGCTGGCAAAGAGTCACTTATTTGCTTATACTTAGAGCGATATAAACAAATAATATCTAAATAATAATAGGAAAATGGACATTACTATTTTGTTACGATTATTGTGTGCACATATTCTATCAGATTTTATCTTGCAGACAGATCGTATTAATTACGGTAAAAATGGTTTAGGGAAAGATGGTGTATCAAAAATCTCAGAATCAGCCAAATTTTGGACTCTACTATTACATAGTGGTATTCATGCTTTAGTTGCTTTTGTATTTATTGCACAGTGGGATTGCTGGATAATTCCAACAGTTATATTTATTACTCATTTTGCAATGGATTATCTGAAATCGAAATATATGAAAGAAGGGATAACATCTTTTATTATAGATCAGATAGTGCATGTGGCTATTATATTAATTTTGTGGATTATTTTGTTTGGAGAATATTTAGTAATACTCAATTGGTTGAAAAAGGATTGGGATTCTGTTCAATTTTTATCCATTATTATAGCTTATCTTCTTGTTCTTAAACCTGCGTCTATATTTTTAAATCTTTTTATAAAAAGATGGACACCGTCAAAATTAGCAGATGAGAGTCTTCCAAATGCGGGGAAATGGATTGGATATATGGAGCGGATATTGATATTGACATTTATTCTTACTAATAATATGGCGGGGATTGGTTTTTTGTTAGCAGCTAAATCAATTTTTCGCTTTGGAAAATTGAGTAAGGCTACAGAAATAAAGACAACAGAATATGTATTAATTGGAACTTTTACAAGTTTTACAATAGCTATAATAGTGGGATGTCTTCTTCTTAAAATAATTTAGTAGAACCTACAAATAAATTTTAGTAATTTTACAGTTTGAAATATTTATAAAAAAAACATTAACGATGAATATAGGTATTATTGTAGCGATGAAAAAAGAAGAGGCTTTATTCTTACCACTACTTGAAGATTTGAGCGAGAAAATGGAAGATGGTTACATTTTTTATACTGGTAGGATAGGTAGTCATAGTATTACATTGATGCAATGCGGAATTGGAAAAGTGAATGCCGCTGTAGGAACTTTGATGTTGCTCAATAACTATAATGTAGATTTAGTTATAAATACGGGTGTTGCTGGTGGTGCTGATAAACAGATAAATGTGATGGATGTAATTGTTGGGGCAAAAATTGCGCATCATGATGTGTGGTGTGGACCTGGTACAAAATATGGTGAGGCATCGGGATTCCCTCTATATTTTAAATCAGATGAAGGTGTGATTGAATTACTCAGAAGCAATGATAATATAAAGATTGGACTTATATGTTCTGGTGATAAATTTATAGATGATATATCAGAAATAAATTATATAAAGAGTAATTTCCCCGATGCCCTTGCGGTGGATATGGAGTCGGCATCAATAGCTCAAGTGTGTGAACTTAGGAATGTACCATTTTTGTGTATTCGTGTAATTAGTGACTCTCCAGGAGTAAATCATGATAATAGTCGTCAATATGATAATTTTTGGGAAGATGCTCCGAAACATACATTTAAGATTGTAAAAGAATTACTATTAAAAATATAGATGAAGATGAAAAAGATACCAAGTTTTACTATTAATCATATAAAATTGTTGCGTGGAATATATGTTTCGCGTAAGGATTATTTATCAGGTGGTGCTGTGGTTACAACATTTGACATTCGTATGAAGGAACCTAATAGAGAGCCAGTAGTTAGTATTCCAGCTTTGCACACAATAGAGCATCTTGCTGCTACATTCTTGCGCAATCATGCAGAGTGGGGTAGCAAGGTCGTATTTTGGGGACCTATGGGCTGTTGTACGGGTAATTATCTTCTTTTGCAAGGTAATCTTGAATCGAAAGATATTGTAGGATTAATGCGAGAAATGTTTGAGTTTATAAGCAATTATGAAGGTGAAATACCTGGAGCAAATGCGCATGATTGTGGAAATTACATGATGAACAATCTGCCTATGGCAAAGTGGGAATCACGTAAATTTTTGCGCGAAGTGCTTGATAATATAACTGATGCTAATCTTTTATATCCTGCTGATTGAAAAGAATTATGATTGTTTGCGGTAGCTTATTATTGCCCAAATATTTATTATAATTGCGAATAAAGACAAAGCAGCATAGTTAAAGATGTTATCTGTTAATGTTGCGCCTTTTAGATAAACTGAGCGCATGATGTTTATAAAATAACGTGGTGGAATAAATGTTGCAACATTTTGAGCCCAATTTGGCATGGATTTTACGGGAGTAAATAGTCCACTCATTAGAATAAATATCATAACAAAAAAGAACATTACAAACATAGCTTGTTGCATTGTCGATGAGTGATTTGAAATTATTAATCCCATTCCCGACATAACGAGGATAAAGAGTGTTGCGGCGAGGTATATTGAAAAGAAACTTCCGCGTGGGATATATCCATATACTATCCATGAAAGTATAAAGCATATTGAGAGTACAACAAATCCCATTAGCCAATATGGAATGAGTTTTGCAAGAATAAAAGAGGTCTTGCTGACAGGTGTCACATTAATTTGCTCGATTGTGCCTATCTCTTTTTCACTGACTATATTAAGAGCAGGAAGAAAACCACATAGCATAATGAGTACCGTTGTCATTAGTGCCGGAATCATAAATAGTTTATAGTCGAGCGATGGATTAAATTTGTTCTGGAGGCTTATTTCTATCTGTGGAATAATTTTTAGACCTTGCTCATTAAATATTTGGGCGATGTATTCATTGATTATGCTATTCATATATCCTGAGCCAATCCCTCCTTTAATTCCATTTACTGAATTAGCCGATATTTGAATGTCGGTGCCTCTGTTGGTGAAAATATTTTTCTCAAAATCACTTGGAATAGCAAGAATAATATCACTTTTTGAGCTTTCGATGTCGGTTATTGCAGCATCGTAGTCGTTGACAACGTTTTGTAAAATAAAATAGTTTGAGCCTTTAATTTTTGATATCAGACGTTGTGATGTGGTGGTGGCATCATTATCTATTACGGTAACAGAGATGTCTCTAACTTCAAATGTTGCGACCCAAGGGAAAATAAGAATAATAAAGAGTGGAAACATTATAGCAAGTCGAGGCATAAAAGCATTACGTCTAAACTGTTTAAATTCTTTTTCTATCAGATATTTAAGTATCATAATAATTATTATTCAAGTCGGTTCTTAAATTTTCTTACGCTGATTGTAATCATGATAACAGTCATAGAAATGAGTATCACTAATTCTTTGAAAATATATTCCACTGGTAGTCCCATAATCATTAACTTTTTCACACCAGAGATGTACCAGCGTGCAGGAATTATAGTTGAGAGCCATTGTAGCGGTAATGGTAAATTTTCGATAGGATACATCATGCCAGAGAGTAAAATTGTGGGGAATAATAACATCATTATTGCACACAACATTGCTGCAACTTGAGTCTCCATAACGGTTGAAATGAATAGCCCAAATGACAGTGCAAGTGTGATGTAAATGAGAGATAGAGCTATGAGCCAAAAGATGCTACCTGTTATAGGAAGATGAAGGACATAGACCGAAAGGAGTAGAATAGTCAGAAGATTAGCGCATGATAAAATGAAATATGGTATCATTTTGGTAAGGATTATGGCAAGCGGTTTCGTTGGTGAAACGAGGAGGACTTCCATAGTGCCCACTTCCTTTTCTCTAACAATAGATATAGATGTCATCATTGCGCAGACGAGCATTAATATTAGTCCCATAATTCCCGGTACGAAATTATAAGCACTTTTCATTTGAGGGTTATAAAGTAGTTGAGTTGTAGATTTAATGTTTCCACTATTTCCTTTAGAAATAAAATCGTTAATAATATTTGATAAGTACATAGTTTCGATGGTTGCTGTGTTAGGATCAGAAGCATCAACGATTATTTGAACTTTTGGCGTTTTACCTTGTGTCTCAAATTTTTCTTGAAATTGCAAAATAATGTCGGTTTTCCCTTTGCGAAAAGCGTCATCTATTTCTTGCTGGTCATTAATGTATCCCGAGAAAGTGAAATATTCGTTTGCCTTTATTTTCTCTATTAATTGACGTGTACTTTCATTATGGATAGGTGTTATAACGGCAAAATTGATGTTATTAACTTCGGTAGAGATAGCAAAGCCAAAAAGGATAATTTGTACGATAGGCATGGCAATAACTATGAGCATAGTGCGCTTATCGCGAAATATGTGATAAAATTCTTTTTTTATGAATGATAAAGTTCGTTTCATGATTATTCTTCTCTTTGTGCTTTGCGGGCAAGTGATGTGAAAACATCGTCCATTGATTTAACCTCGAAATGCGATTTTAAATTATTAGGAGTATCAAGAGCTGCGATAGAACCATCGACCATTATTGACACGCGATTGCAGTATTCGGCTTCGTCCATGTAGTGAGTAGTTACAAATACTGTTATACCTCTATCGGCGGCCTCGTATATCATTTCCCAAAATTGTCGACGAGTGACAGGGTCGACTCCTCCAGTAGGTTCATCAAGAAATACCACTTTAGGCTCGTGAAATATAGATACCGAGAATGCGAGTTTCTGTTTCCAACCCAGAGGAAGTGATTTAACCATAGCGTTACGCTCAGAAGTCATTCCTAATCGGAGTAATAAGTCGCATGAACGACGTTCTATTTCGGCGGAATTAACGCCGTATATTCCACCAAAAAGTCTAATATTTTCCCATACTTTTAAATCTTCGTAAAGTGAAAATTTCTGGCTCATATAGCCTATGTTCTTTTTAATGCTTTCAGCCTGATTGCTAATATTGTATCCAGCTACGATACCTGTACCTGAAGTAGGGCGACTAAGTCCACACAACATTCTCATAGCCGTAGTTTTTCCGGCACCATTTGCGCCAAGGAAGCCAAATATCTCTCCCTTATTTACTTCAAAAGAGATGTCATTAACGGCAATAAAATCGCCAAAATGCTTAGCTAATTTGTTGGCAATAATTACTTTTTCCATTATGATTGTTGTGATAAATTCATATAATAGTCTTCGATATTTGCTTTTATTTTACTGATTACAACGCTATTATGGCCGTTTTTACAAAGGAATTGTTTAAATGATTCAATATTAGGCATATCGTTTTTAAAAACAATATGATGCGTTTCGCCAAAAGGGTAACAACTCTTTATGCCATCATATTTACGAGTATCTAAAAGTAAATGATACATATCATCACTTTTTATTTGCCACAACTGTTCGGTGAAAGAGTTTACAATTGATATAGGTGTATCAACACTTAAAATCCCGCCATTTTTAATAAGAGCAATCCTATCGCACATTGCAGCTTCGTCCATATATGGTGTAGAAACAAGAATGGTGATGTTATGCTCTTTAAGGCGATAAAGCATGTCCCAGAATTCACGTCTTGACACTGGATCAACTCCTGTTGTGGGTTCGTCGAGGAGTAGTATTGATGGCCTATGAATGAGAGTGCAACATAGTGCAAGTTTTTGCTTCATACCGCCCGAAAGTTTAGCAGCCCTCCGATTCTTAAAAGGCTCAAGGAATTTGTAAATATCAGCTATGAGTTCATAGTTTTCTTGGATAGTAGTCCCAAATACGGCGGCAAAGAAAGCTAAGTTTTCTTCAACCGTCATATCGCGATATAAAGAAAATTTTCCTGGCATATATCCAATTTTATTGCGAATCTCTTTATAATCTTTGATGACATCAAGACCGCCAACGGTAACAGTTCCGCAGTTTGCCAATAGAAGTGTGGCAATAATTCTGAAAAGGGTAGTCTTACCAGCACCATCTGGGCCAATCAATCCAAATAGTTCACTACGATTCACTGAAAAAGAAATATCCTTCAGAGCATCTGTGGCATTGAAATGCTTGCTTATATTATTTATTATTAGTGCTTGTTCCATCATCAAAATTGAACTTCACCATACATTCCAAGTTTTATAATCCCATCGTTCTTTACTGCAATTTTAATTGCATATACAAGATTAGCTCGTTCATCGCGCGTCTGAATGCTTTTGGGCGTAAATTCCGATTTGTCGGAAATCCATGTAATGTGTCCATTATATTCTTTTAGATTATCACCACCGAAATCAGCAAAAACTTTTACAGATTGTTGGAGCTTTATTTTTGATAATTGATCAGATGTGACGTAAGCACGTAAGAAAATGTTTGTCATATCAGCAACTTTAAATATAGGTTGACCAGGAGATGCCAATTCTCCTGTTTCAACATATTTATTTAATATTGTACCCGATACTGGTGATATGATATTGCATTTATTAATTTTATCGTCAATTTGAGCGACTTGAATATCGACAGCTGAACTTTGAGCGTCAATGCTTGAAACACTATTATTTAGGGTTGAAAGTTGTGCCGAAAGTTGACTTTCAAGAATAGTAATTGAAGAATTAATATCGTCGAGTTGCTTTTGTGTTGCCGCTTTTGCGTCCAATAAATTTTCAATGCGCTTCCGCTCCGTGACTTGCTTAGCAATCTGGTTGCGAATTGTAGCAATCTGCGTAGCTATTGCAGGACGATTACTACGTATTGAAGAGGCATTTTTTTTGAGTTGTAATTTTGATAGATAAAGCTGAGTAGAATCAATAGTTCCTACTAAAGATAAGGCTTTTACTGAGTCGCCTTCCTCAATGTCAAGATTTATTATTTTGCCCGCAACTTCACTTGAAATAGTGATTTCAGTTGATTCAAAAGTCCCTGTTGCGTCAAAGTCTTTTTTACTATTATTACATGCAGAAAGTAGCAATGTAAATAAGAGAATAGGAGTTAATAATCTCATAATTATTTATTTAAGATATGTTTTAAGTCGTATGTCGTTTTGAGCAATTCCGTTTCATGTACTAATCGTGCAAGTTTTGCTTGGTTCTCAGCTGTGATGTCGCGTATAAGGTCGTTAATATCGATAACGCCATTATGTAGCTTAGCTTCAGATGTTGTTCTAATGGATTTTCGTAGAGCGATAATTTCATCGTCGTCTTTCATAACATTTTTGATGCGTGATATTTCGTATTCTTGTTGTGTAGCTTCAAGGTTATTATTAAATATAAATGTCTCTTCCTGCGCATCAATGCGCTGCTTTGAAAGGTCTATTTTATTAATGCTATTTTTCTTGGTATATAGGCCACTAATAGACCATTGAATTTTTACCCCAACTAAGAAATTGAAAGTCCATCTATTATTAATCATATCGTCAAACATATTAAATCCAGGATTACCGTAAAAACCTTGTGCAAAAGCTCCAAGTCGAGGCATGACCGATGAATTTATTGAGAGCTTTTGAGCTGATAATTGATTACGTTGCGCATTAAATAATGCGAGGTGAGGGTGTATATTATCGGTATCAGTATTGATGGGTTCAGAATTAGGTGATATTAAAGTATCTGTTATTATATCTTTATTTATAAATATGCTAAGCATCTTACGGTATGATTGGAGTGTTGCATTAAGCTGTGTGCGTAGTTGGCGAGCTGAAAGGAGTTCTACTCTTATGCTTTCAATGTCGCTTTGTTGTGCTATACCATTGTCAATGCAGGCTTGAACTTTATTGCAATTACTTTGTAAAATTGCCTGTAACTCATCATTTTGCAAGCAATTTGCGTCTAAAAGCAAAATTCCAAAATACAGGTTGTTTATTCGTTCTCTGAGAGCATATAATTCGACATCGAGATTAGCTTTAGAGACTAATCCTTCAGCTTTTGCAATTTTCTTTTGATTGTTTATAATACCACCGTCCCAAATCGATTGATTAACATCAATCGCAACTTTGTATTGGTCTTTGTTTAGCCCAGTCATTTCTATCCCCATTTGTGCGTATATCGATTTCATTTTATCGGGAAATGCTGGTACTGCATTTTGCCATGATGCTTGTGCCGATGCGCCAACTTGAGGCAAATATCCTTTTGCGACATTTGAAACCGTGTATTCAGTAATGCGGTCAATCAATCCATATTGCTTGAGCTGAGGATAATTATCGTGAGCAAGTAATTGACATTCATCGAGTGTAATATTGGCAAAAGCCAAATATGTGTTGAATGCACAGAAAAATATAGTAATTAGCTTTTTCATAATTTTACTTTATAAGTAATCTACTCATTATCATTTCAACATTTTCTTTTTTGCGAGCAATAAGAAAATCCTTTTCATTTCCATAAGGTGCAATGGCAAAACTACGCAACAGTGGAAGGGAAACAAAGACAAATACATTTAGAGATGCAATGTCAATCAAAAGGTCAATAACATTTATAGGGCGAATAATCCCTTTATCAATATATTTATTGAGCTCTTGTTGAAGTTGAATAAATATGTTGCTTACAATATTTCCGATTTTATCTTCCATAATCCTTCTACGCTCAGGCTTCGAGATAAGTTCATTGACAACAAATCTTGGAAGGTCGGGATTTGCTGATAGAAAATCAAAATGCGCTTCAATTCCAGCTTTAATGCGATCGATTAAATGTAAATGTGAATTTTGAAAAGAGAGAAAAATGGATTGTGCCATTAGGTCAATTTTTTCTTCAAAAACCTTATTAAATAAATTCTCTTTTGTACGATAATAATAATGAAGCATTGCGTGCGTAACGCCAGCTTTAGTTGCTATTACCGTAGTCTTAGCACCATCGTAGCCATGTGCCATAAACTCCTCTTCGGCAGCATTTAATATTTTAATCTCGCGAGATAGATTATCTTTTTCTTTAGCTAACATATTTGTTTAACAATTTTGTTAGTGCAAAACTACAAATTAAATTAATACAATCACAAAATATGTGGAAAAATTTCGATTTTTTTTAAAAAAACAGTCAAAAGTATATATAATTGGGGACTAAATGAACAAATTTATCGATTCTGCGTGAAATATAAAATTTATATGTACCTTTGTGGAAAATTATATTACAAAAATAAATGGCAAAGCTTGATTTAAAAATAGACGATACAAAGAAATTGCCCCTATTTGATTTACCGGTAGAATTTATAGTCTCAGATAATATAACAGCATCGCTGCTTAACTTTTATGGAAAATTTCCATGTAAAATAGATGCTTGCATTTTCGCTTTTTGTGTAAAAGGGAAAATACGGGCTACTATAAATCTATGGGAATATGATATAAAAGAGAATGACTTAATAGTATTGTTGCCAGGAAGTTTTATCCAGATTCATGAAATATCAGATGATTCGCAGTTGAGTTTTGCTGGATTTTCATCAGCGTTTTTGGCAAATGTAAATTTTTGGAAGACGATTTCGACGCTCTTAATGCCAATATTTAAGAACCCAATTCTTACACTACACCCACAACTTGCGAAAATATATGGTGATAGCTTTTCGCTACTAACACGTGCAAGCCAATTGCCAGAGAGCTTACTCTCTACGCATCTTGTTAAGAGCGTGTTAGATCTCTTTGTCGATAGCTTGTCGGAGGCTTTGAAGAAGAATCTTGTTCTTCAAGATAACATGCCATCGACGCGTGAACAGGTGGTGTTATCTGAGTTCTTACAACTTGCATTTGAAAATTATAGAGATGAACATAAGATTTCGTTCTATGCGCATGAGGTGAATTTGACGTTGTCGCACTTTTGCAATGTAATAAGTAAGACGACAGGAATGACTCCACAAGAAATTATTATGCACTTAATAATAATGGACGCAAAGACGCAGCTAAAAGGGACTGATTCTACTGTAACAAAAATTGCTTCATCATTAGGTTTTACAACACCAACAACATTTAATCGTTATTTTCGTACTTATACAAATCTTACTCCACAGGAGTATCGCAATAGCAAATAATCGAAGTGAGGTTTAAAAATACAAAAAAAGGGTATCATTTTCTCACGAGAATGATACCCCTTACCTTAATCTAATACTATGAAAAACACACGTGCAAATATAGTGATTTATTGTTAATGTCAAAGTGTTTGCCTGGAATGATTCTCGGTATTTAACATAGATTATGTTAATTAAGCATTTATGATAGTTAAAAACGCAATAATAGTTAAAAGTAGTTCAAAAAATATCAAATAGAAATCAAAAAATAAAATAACGGCATGAAGGAATCTGAAATATTATTAACTCTAAAGGCAAAACATGGAATTGAAGAGTTAAACGAAATGCAAAAGAAGATATTATCACAGTCAACTACATCGGGTGATATGATAATATTGTCGCCAACAGGTTCTGGAAAGACGATTGCCTTTTTACTACCTATACTCAAATCCTTGAAACCATCTTCGGGAAAAGTACAAGTTGTAATAATTGCTCCATCGCGAGAACTTGTTACGCAAATTGACTCTGTGGCTCGATCTTTGGCTGTCGGATATAAGACAACATGTTGCTATGGAGGACATAGTGTCATTGATGAAAAGCAATCGCTTGCGATTACACCTGATATAATTGTAGGAACGCCTGGACGATTACTTGACCATATTAACAGGAAAAATATAGATTTACTTTCAACAAGATTCCTTATTCTTGATGAATTTGATAAGTCGCTTGAACTTGGATTTCAAGAAGAAATGCAAAAGATAGTTAGACGTATGCCCAATTTATCACGACGTATTCTTACTTCGGCAACATCTATTAATGAAATGCCAGAATTTGTTGGATTGCAATCGGCTACTACATATAATTTTCTTCAAGGAAACGCTTCATTGCGTGATCGACTTACCGTGTGGGAAGTGAAATCAACATCTAATGATAAACTTGAAATGTTGTTGATGCTTCTTAATAACGTAAAAGAGGGTAGGACAATAGTCTTTGCCAATCACCGCGAGGCTGTGGAGCGTATTTATGATTATTTGATGGATAATTATATGCCTGCGGGAATGTATCATGGAGGATTGGAGCAGATAGATAGAGAGAAGGCATTGTCAATGTTTAATAATGGTACTTATAGAGTGCTTGTAACAACGGATCTTGGTTCGCGTGGACTGGATATAGCCGAAGTGACAAATATAATACATTATCACCTGCCATCATCGAGTGAAACATATACTCATCGTAATGGCCGTTCGGCGCGTGTAAATGCTACTGGTGAAATCTATGTTATTACTTCGCCAACAGAAAAAATACCTGCATATATTGTTTTCGATGGAGAAAAGGATATTGATGAAAATGCAGTGTCGTTATTGAAGAAGACTATGACAACTCTTTATTTCCAAGCAGGAAAGAAAGAAAAAATATCACGTGGCGACATCGTTGGATTTTTGGTAAATCAAGGTGGATTGCAAAGTGATGAAATAGGTCAAATTGATTTGAAAGATCATTATACGCTTGTAGCTATCCCTGCATTGAAGACCGAAGAGATTCTTGACCGTATCGCGACTCAAAAAATAAAAAATAAACGTGTAAGAATTTCTGTCACGTTTTAAAAAAAGATTGCGCCATATAAAAGACAACTCTTTTATATGGCGCAAAAAATAAATTAAAAAGAGACTTGCATCATTGCTGAAATACGATTGTCGTGAATTTGTGTGTTATCCATGCTCATGCGTCTGCCATAAACATATTCAAGACCTGTCTGCACATTAGGTGTTATGTTCCACATAATATTTCCAAGAGCATATTGCCCCCATTGGTATTGATTGGCATATTCCATAGCTCCACCATTATAGTTGTGCATGTAGTTGCGCACATGACTATATACAGCTGATAGAAATAGCTTCTTTGAGAAGTTATATTGAATACCACCATAGGCACCCCAAGATTTTGTGTTAGCTAAATATCCTTCACATCGTGAGCATGGAACCATATCGAGTCCCATACCTGTATTATCTTGTAGATAACTTGCAATGCCTTTTCCATATTGTGCCATGAAATAAGTGGTAAAAGCTCCATATTGGGCAAGTCCACTAAGTTTTACACCCCACCCAAAGCTATTTTCATTCTCATTGTGATTAATATTACGATATTGCATATTACGAAGCATGCCCGATAGTCGCACGTGACCATTACCAGTAGTGTTCCATTTGTATTGCAAATAAAGAGGAATATCAGGAATGCGCTGGTTTACATTAGCTACTTGACTGATAATATCAGTCGTAATAGGTTTTTCTATTATTGTGTTATTGGTAGTCGTTATACTTGTCATTGGCAATTCAAGACCGATACCAGCTTTGATTTTTGGTGAAAAATTATGCTCATAATTAATGACAGTGTTACGAATACTTGGAGAACTATTTGGACCTTCTGAATCAATAGTGTTTGGTGATGATGCCATGTCGCAATACATTGTAAATTTATAACCTACGGTGAATCCACGATATTTTAAATAAGCATTGTTAAGGATAACACTGTAATTGTTACCAGCAAAATATATACCAATGTACACACCTACTTGATTTTTTGTACCAGGTAGTGCAACAGCATTAAAATATAATTGACTCCTTTTTGCTGTGAGCTGAAATTCTCCTCCATTTCCAGGAGCTACTTGAGTGAGAGCCGAAGGTGTGAAAAGGGCAGGGTCGTTAAGGGGATTTCCCCAATCAAACGATGCAGTACCCTTTACCGATGCTCCAATTCCAAGATAAAACTTGTTGTTTTTCCCAATAATAGAGAATCGAGGAATATTATTATTGTATTCAGGAGCTACTGGCGCATTTCCTAAAAGAATACTATATACTTCACTTGAAGATGCGCCTCGTCCACCAATAATTGTTATCATTTCACCATCTAATTCAACGTTAGGGTGATTTTGTGCTTTAACATTAGGAATTGCTAATGCTGAAAGTACTAATAATGTAAGGATTTTCTTTTTCATTGTTAATAATATTTTGATTATGAATAATATTCTTTGTTTATTACAAATACAAATGAGTTACGGTTTAATAATATTATGATTATAAAGATTACTCCTAAAATGGCATTCAGATAAAAAGGAAATATATTGCTTTGAGTATCAAATAATTTGCGTATTGCATCAATAATTAGAGGCGTGGTAGCTATTGCAAGATAATTCATGCTCATCACCCAAGAAAGCGCGAGGGTATTATGTCGCTTATCAATTGCCACTTCTGCGGTCTTGTTATATATTAGTGGTTGGAAAATTCCATAACCAAATCCCATTAATGCTCCACAAGCACACATAGCCCATGCAGGAATCCCTGATGCAATTATAGCGATGCCGATAGTTAATGTAGTAGCTGAAAGAATCACAATCCACTTATTTACTTTCTTTATAATATATGATAATAGAAATCCTGATAGAAATATTACTAAATAGAAAATTGATGTAATTGTACTATTCCATTTGTCATTTATGTGTAAAATATTTTCGTCGAGTCCGAGATAATATGGTAAAACCATAACTGAATATGTAACAAAAAAATATAATGCCATGAGGGCAATTAGTTTCTTCTTATTTATGGGTTGTGATTTATCAATATTCTTAGCATTTATATTTGAATCGTTTCGCCACTGAGAAATAGCTTCACCCTTATGAAGACCTGGAGTGAGGAGCAGTGGAATGATTGGAATTAAATACACTAAAAATGGGAGTCTCCAATTATCACTTGTAGCAAGCCAACCAACAATAAATGTTGCAAAAACGAGGGAAATATTTGCTATTCCAGATTTTATACCAAGTTCTTTTACTCTATATTTCCCGATAAAAATATCAGTAATCATGCTTGCTGCAAGAGGTATAATAATTCCACAAGCGGCACCCAAAATAGCACTCAGAATAATGAGTGTTGTGATGCTATTAGCAATAAAGAAAGAAAGTCCACAAAGCGAATATATTATTAAAGCTAATACGCTTACTTTGGTCTTGTTGTATTTTATAATTAATCGGTTTGAAAGCAACATAGATGGAAGAATGCAAATATTAGGTAACATCGTCAGAAGTTGTACCTCAAAATCGCTGGCATTAAACTCATTTCTTATCGTATCGATAACTGGTGTTATTGCTAATCCAGGAATATTCACTACTAATGATAATGACAGTATTGAAATAACTGTCATTATTGAAATATTTCCATTACCTGTATTAATACTCATAAAATGTGTAATAAGATTAATTATTGATGTATAACACGATTAGTTTTATAAATGTTGATGTACTTAATCTCTTTAACTTAAACTTTTGTTTAGATGAACTGTTTTTATTGCTATAATAACTAAAAATTCAATATTACAATTATGGAAAATCTTAGTTTGCACAATGATGCTAATGACGAAGTTTATGGTTCTAAAACGATGACTAATCCAGCACCGTTTGACAAAATTCCGATTAATTCAATGCCACCAGAAGTAGCTTATCAGATTGTGAAAGATGAAACCTTTGCACAGACGCAACCGCGCTTAAATTTGGCAACATTTGTTACAACTTACATGGATTCTTATGCCACAAAATTGATGAATGAAGCAATTAATATCAATTATATTGATGAAACAGAGTATCCACGTATTGCTGTGATGAATGCTAAATGTATTAATATGGTTGCAAATCTGTGGAATTCTCCAGAAAAGGCTCAATGGAAAACAGGTGCACTTGCCATAGGTAGTTCGGAGGCTTGCATGCTTGGAGGGATAGCAGCTTGGCTGCGCTGGCGTAATCGCCGTAAGATTGCGGGTAAGACATTTGATAAACCAAATTTTGTAATATCTGCGGGATTTCAAGTGGTTTGGGAAAAATTTGCTACACTTTGGCAAATCGAAATGCGCCAAGTACCGCTGACATTAGATAATCCTACACTTAATCCACAGCAAGCACTTGATATGTGTGATGAGAATACGATATGTATTGTTCCAATTGAAGGGGTAACATGGACTGGCTTAAATGATGATGTAGAAGCTCTTGATGCTGCCCTCGATGCGTATAATGCAAAGACTGGATATGAAATATGTATTCATGTTGATGCAGCGACTGGTGGATTTATACTACCATTCATTAATCCAAATACAAAATGGGATTTTCGCTTAAAATGGGTGCTTTCAATTAGTACTTCAGGACATAAGTTTGGACTGGTATATCCCGGATTAGGCTGGGTGGTATGGAAAGATAAGAAATATTTACCCGATGGAATGTCGTTTAGTGTGAACTATCTTGGAGCAGAAATATCGCAAGTTGGGCTTAATTTTTCACGTCCTGCATCACAGATATTGGGACAATATTATCAATTTTTGCGTTTGGGATTTGAAGGATATAAGGCTGTGCAATCAGATAGTATGAAAATAGCTAAACATGTTCATGGTGAAATAAATAAGATGATACCATTCAAAACATATAGTGATGAGATACCTAATCCATTGTTTATATGGTATATTAAGGCTGAATATCAAAAGACGGCAAAATGGACACTATATGATATGCAATATAAATTGCAGCAAAGTGGGTGGATGGTTCCCGCATATTCAATGCCAGAAAATATACAAGACATGGTGGTGATGCGTATTGTATTTAAACAAGGGTTTAGTAGAGACATGGCTGATTTACTTCTTGCAGACATAAAGAATGCTATAATAGAATTTGAGGCACTTGAATATCCTACACCTACCCGAATAGCGATGGATAAAAATATGTTTAAGCCAGCTGGCAAAGCATTTAATCATACTGGGAAATAAAATTAATACATTAAGATTATGGCACAATCTAAAAAATCGTCAATAATGCGAACGGCAAAGCTAAGTATTGCTACAATAGCTATAATGAATATCGTAGCAGTTGTGTCGTTAAGAGGGCTTCCTGCTGAGGCCGAATATGGAATGTCATCGGCATTTTACTATCTGTTTGCAGCTCTCGTATTTTTAATTCCAACTGCGTTGGTCGCAGCTGAATTGGCATCACTATTTCAAGACAAACAGGGTGGGGTGTTTCGTTGGGTAGGTGAGGCTTTTGGTTCTCGTACGGGCTTCTTAGCAATATTTCTCCAATGGATAGAAAGTACTATATGGTATCCTACTGTGTTGACATTTGGCGCCGTCTCTTTGGCATTTATAGGAATGAATCAAAGCTCTGATTCTATTCTTGCGTCAAATAAGATATATACACTTGTAATAGTATTGGCAATATATTGGATTGCTACATTTATATCCTTAAAAGGTCTTGGCTGGGTAGGAAAAGTGGCAAAAGTAGGCGGATATGTAGGAACCATTATTCCTGCTGGGCTTATAGTTATATTAGCAATTCTATATCTCATTAATGGAGGACAATCAAATCTTGATTTTCACAGTTCATTTATTCCAAATTTTTCAAACTTTGATAATGTAGTCCTTGCTGCAAGTATATTTTTATTTTATGCTGGAATGGAAATGAATGGTGTGCATGTAAAAGACATGGAAAATCCAGGAAAAAATTATCCAAAAGCAGTGTTTTTAGGTTCAATAGCCACCGTTCTAATATTTATACTTGGAACCTATGCCCTTGCTATAATAATTCCAGTAAAAGATATTAATCTTGTTCAAAGTTTACTTGTAGGTTTTGATAACTATTTCACATATTTTCATCTCAGTTGGGTATCACCAGTGATTGCAATAGCTCTTGCATTTGGTGTCCTTGCAGGTGTATTAACGTGGGTAGCAGGTCCATCTAAAGGTATATTCTCGGTGGGCAAAGCAGGATATTTACCACCATTCCTACAAAAGACAAATAAAATAGGTGTTCAAAAGAACATATTATATATTCAAGGAGGTATGGTAACATTGCTAAGTCTATTATTTGTAGTTATGCCATCTGTTCAGAGTTTTTATCAAATATTATCTCAGCTCACGGTACTACTATATCTAATAATGTATATCCTTATGTTTGCAGCAGCAATACGCCTACGCTATACAATGACAAAGGCATCGCGAGAATATAGAATAGGAGGAGCGAGACAGAGTAATATAATGATATGGATAGTTGCTGGTACGGGTATTGGAGGAGCTTTGCTCGCTTTTATACTTAGTTTTATTCCCCCGACGCAAATATCAACAGGAAGTAATGTTATGTGGTATGCCGTATTATTTTCTGGAGTAATAGTAATGACCGCGATTCCATTTATAATATACGCATGTCGTAAGAAAGAATGGATAGCTCCCGATGCTGACTTTGAGCCATTTCATTGGCAAAAATCAGAAAATACGTCACCTGTAATAGAAAAATAAACATTTTGGATATATGATAAAAGAGGCATCTGATTTTGCTCAGATGCCTCTTTTGAATTTATTTACTGTGAAGTTATTTCTTTATAACTCTAACAGCTTTAAGATTATTTACCTTAACGAAATACATGCCAGGAGCAATGTCGCTTAGGTCAATAGTTGCCTCGTTAGAGTCAATTACTTTAGCGCCAGAAGTACTAAATATGCTAACATTAATAATCTCTTCAGGAGCTGTTATGTTTATAATACCAGTCGTAGGATTAGGTGCTACAATTACTGAAGTGTTATTGCCATTGTCAATGACATCTTCTACTCCACTCGTTTTAAGTGTAGCAGTGGTAGGTTTTGTCTCAACACTGTTAGTATATAAACATGATACTCCAAATGTGTGTTCACCAACTACTGGTTTAGAAAATACATAAGATGTAGCAGTACTTGGAGCTGTATTAATTTGCACATCATCAAAATAAAGAACGTACTCAAACGAAGAATTAGTCTTAGGAGCAGTCCAAGAAAGAGTAACTGTTCCATCTTGATTTTCAACAGCCGTAGCATTGGTAGGAGAAGCAATGATTATTTCACTTCCGGGTATAGCAAAAGCTTTCTTTGCAGGAATCCTTGTTGCGTTACACTCGTTAGGAATAGAGAATACAGCCATATAAGAACCAGCAGTAACTAAGTTTCCAGCAGCATCAAAAGACATTTGATAAATATTTCCAGCACCTTCTCCAATAGAGTGCTTATAGGTATATTTATGAGAAAGTTTAGGAACACCGTTACTCCAGTTAATATCAAATGCTACAAACTCATTAGAAGAATTATTGATAATTAATGTTCCATTGTCGGGAGTAATTGCAAAACCAGAACCCCAAGATCCATTTAATTCTTCGGCAAGAGCATCACCAGAATTAAACACAACAGAACCTTCATTATTGACATATATGAGAGATGGAACGCCTGGTGTGTTATTACCTGGACTACGAGTTTGAGCAACCCATACTCCACCTTTTTCGTCAGCAATTATATTACCATTAGTATTAGCTTGAAGATTACCTATTTGATAAGTTTTGGTAGGCGCAACATCCCAAGAATCCTTGGTTGTACCTATGTTATATGTAACAACATTGTTAGATGTTCCGCCAACCTTTACATCTTCACTGTAACAATATAATGTAGTAGCATCGCCTGTACCTTGTACATAAACGCCAGGAGTAGAACCTCCGACACTGACACCATCTTTGTTAGTAAATAGTCCGTCTTTATCACGAGTATTATTTCTAAACAAGTTAAGGTATTCTCCATCTAATTTTGCTGGATTTGCAATATAGATACCAGAGTTAGGATCCGACCAATCACTTATAAATATTTTACCATCAGGGCTTATACCCATACGATAGTTAGTATTTAGATAAGATGAGCCATAAGCAGTAGTGTTTATAGGACTCCAATCAGGATTGTAAGCATATAGACCTCTTTTTGCACTACGATCAGTTGTTGGTCCTTCTTTATAACTTCCTACATAAATTCTTCCAAAGAAGTCTGATTCTGGTGAATTGTCAACGACAACACCAGTAGCACGTACATATTGATTGTTAGCTGAAAGATCTGTCAGCCTTGTAATTGTAGGAATAGAATTACCTATAAGTTCAATACTCCATTCTAATTTTGTACCACAAGGAATATCCTCTTTAGTAATAGTCAGAGAGTTTTGTCCTTTAACAACATTAGGGATAGTCTTGCGTCCAACTTCAATACCAGTGGCTTGCTCAGAGAAAATTATAGAAGCATCAACAGCATTATCA
>JAVWYO010000038.1:0-19347 GCA_036661515.1 Muribaculaceae bacterium
GTTAAATTTCAGAACTGCGTTCTGAAGTGGAACGTCTTCGACGTTCTGCTTCGCGCGTGAGCTTTTCTCACAGATTTCACAGATGTTTGCATATAGGCGAGGGTGGTGTGGAATTTTCTTATTTCCACACAGATAGCACAGATTCTGATTGTGGCGTGGAACGTCTTCGACGTTTGGCTTCGGGGTGGAGTGGGGGTTATAGGGATTTTTTGAAGGCTCGGCGACGTTTGTGCTGTGTTGTGTCGAAATATTGCCATTGAAGTTGAACTTTTTGATTTAATTCAAGTTCGGGATTGCTTTCGGCAACTTTGACTTTGTTGTCTCTTACTATAGGTATGAGGTCGGCAAAAATTAGTGCGCTTACGCCTTTATTTTGATATTCGGGTTTTACGGCAACGAGGAGTAGGTCGATAACATCGTTGTGTGCTTTTAGTGCTTTTAGGAGGTAGTACCAGCCAAAAGGGAAGAATTTTCCTCGACACTTTTGTAGAGCTTTAGACATCGATGGAATTGCTATTCCAACGCCAATTAATGCGTCATTTTTATCGACAATCATTGCAATATTTTCTAATCGAAGTATTGGAATGTAGGTCTTAATATATTGGTCAATTTGTCGAGGCGAAAGAGGCGAATATCCGTATAATTCGGCATATGCTTCGTTGATAAGTTCAAAGATAGCTTGTCCATAATCTTTGACTATTTTCTTAGAACTTGTGTATTTTATACTTCGTACTTCATATTTTGTTCTAATAATGTCACTGATGCGTTGGTGCTTTTCGGGGATTTCTTGAGGTACATTTAAAAGATATTCCATCCAATCGACTTCTTTTTCAAATCCGAGATTAGCTATGTGCTGGGGATAATATGGGAAGTTGTATATAGTTGCCATAGTGCCAATTTTGTCGAATCCCTCGATGAGCATTCCCTCGGGGTCCATATCCGAAAATCCAAGAGGACCAACCAGCAAATCTTTTCCTTTCTTTTTAGCCCACGATTCAACGGCATCAAAAAGGGCTTTGCTTACTTCGTTGTCGTCGATGAAATCGACAAATCCAAAGCGAGCTTCGTTTGTTCCCTTCTTTTCATTAACAACATTATTAATTATACCAGCAATGCGCCCAACAGCTACTCCATCTCTATAAGCCATGAAGTAAATACTTTCACAAAATTCAAATGCTGGATTTTTATCTGGTGTGAGGGTATTAATTTCATCAATAATCAAAGGTGGAACAAAATAAGGATTGCCTTTGTATAAATTAATTGGGAATTTAACAAAGTGCTTCAGATCCTTTTTGTTAGGGTGTATTTCTCTTATTTCTATTGCCATTGTATTCTATATAATAAATGTTTTCGAGCGTAAAGTTATATAAAACTTTTTTGTTTATGAAATTTTAGGAAGCGACAAAAGTTTGAGAAGTGCTATTTGTTTTCTTGATAGCGCAAAAAGATGTACCTTTATGCAGAATTATAAGCAATAATTATGGCAAAAAAAATACTTATTACAGGTGCAGGTGGCTTTATAGGTGGATATATAGTAGAGGAGTCTTTGCGAAGAGGTTTTGAGACGTGGGCAGCAGTTCGTGGCACAACGTCGCGTGAATATTTGACAGATGCACGTATAAATTTTATAGAGCTTGATTTTAGTGATGAAAATGTACTTAAGTCACAGTTGTCTAATGCGATAACTGTAAATGGAAAGTGGGATTATGTGGTGCATAATCTTGGTGCAACAAAGTGTGCTAATTTTATGGATTTTAATACTATCAATTATTTGTATCTAAAAAGATTTGTTGATGCTTTGGTTGCGCTTGATAGTGTTCCAGAAGGATTTGCCATGATGAGCAGTCTTGGAGCGGTGGGAATAGGAGATGAAACGAATTATACGCCGTTATCAAGTAGGAATATTCCTAATCCGAATACAAAATATGGTCTTTCAAAATTGAAGGCAGAGACATATCTTCAGTCAGTAGCTAATTTTCCATATATAATTTTCCGTCCAACAGGAGTGTATGGCCCGCGAGAGAAGGATTATTATATAATGATTAATAGTATATCAAAGGGTATAAACTTTAATGCAGGATTCAAGAAGCAATTACTTACATTTATTTATGTAAAGGATTTGTCGTGTGCTATACTTGATGCTCTTGAAGCAGGCGCAAAACGTAAGGCATATTTTATAGCCGAAGATAAGAGTTATACTCCCCAAGAATTTTGTAGAATTGTTTCGTGTGCGATAGGTAAACGGCATGTAGTGTCATTGACTTTTCCGCTTTGGCTTGTGTATTTAGTGTCGCTTATTGCTGAAAAATGGGGTACTATGCGATTAAAACCAAGTACATTGAATCGTGATAAGTTCAATATAATGAAGCAGCGCAACTGGACTTGTGATACAAGCGAAGCACAAAAAGATTTTAATTTTAAGGTGCGTTATAATCTCGCAGATGGAATAAAGGAGAGTGTTGATTGGTATAAGGAAAATGGCTGGTTGTAAAATAAAATAGCTAATTTTGTAGCGTGATTTATAAGGAATATGAGCAAATATAAAAACATTTGTGTGTTTGGCGCATCAAGTCCCAACACCCCTAAAGAATATCTCAAAGTGGCTTTGATACTTGGGACGCTAATTGCGAGAAGCAATAGCGTGTGTATATGTGGAGCAGGTCGCGCAGGTGTTATGGGTGCTGTAATAGATGGTGCTTTAAAATATTTTGGAGCTGTTATAGGAGTTATTCCTCAATTTATGGTTGACAATGGGTGGCATAATCCGATGTTGAAAGAAACCATTGTGACCCCCGATATGCACTCACGTAAGCAGGCAATGATAGACCAGTCTGATGCCTTTATAGCAATGCCTGGAGGCTGTGGGACATTTGAAGAGTTGATGGAGGTTATTACATGGAAACAGCTTGGATTGTTTTCTAAGCCAATAATAATACTTAATGTATATGGGTTTTATGATTCATTAATTGCATTATTTGAAAAATCGATAGAAGAGAAATTTATGAAGATAGGCGATTCGAAGTTGTGGAGTGTAGCGACAACGCCAGAAGAGGCTATGGAAATACTTGAGAATTATGATGAAACTTTGGTTGAAAAGCAAGAATTAAAATATTAATGCCAGTAACGCCCCAGCATATTGATTCTACGGCAATAGATACGGCTAATGTAAAGGCTGTGCCAGTGTATTATGCGCCGACTTATTCACATGGATTTCCCGATTCAGATAGTGTTAATGCGTCGCCAATGACGCAGATAGACCACTTGCCAATAATGGAGGTTCCCGAAGGGAAAGTTCCTCATGAATATATAGATACTCCCTTTAAAAGTGGCGGTACATTGTTACTTATAATATTTGCATTTTTATTTTTTGCCTTTAGTTATCGCAAAGGATTTAAATATTTTAGTACAATGTCGCATAACTTATTTTCGGTGAAAAAGCGTCATAATATGTTTGATGACCACACCGTCAATGAGACACAGATATTGATAGCTCTAATAACTAATACATGTATTCTTGAAGGAATTTTGCTGTATTTTGTTATTTCGGTGTACAATGTAGATATAAACCTATCGGCTAATCCATTTCTAAATGTGCTTGTGTGCATAGGCGTAGCTGGGTTGTATTATTTTCTTCAACTTATAGCATTTTATGTGCTTGGATATATCTTTGATGATAATCATGGCACTCAATTATGGATAAAAGGCTATAATGCAACGCAATCGATTCTTGGGTTATTATTAGTACCCGTAACATTGATAATATTGCTTTATCCAAATACATTATCAGAGATGCTATTTTGTGCTTTAATTCTCTATTTAAGCATGCGAATAGTTTTCATTTGTAAAGGATTTAGAATTTTTTTCAACAATCTGTCATCAACTGTGTATTTTATTTTGTATCTTTGCAGCGTTGAAATTGTGCCTGTTATCCTCTCCTATGCAGGTGCTGTAATATTATGTAGATTAATACATTCATAAATCAGCGAAGAGTGAAAGTAAAAAAAATCTTAGTATCGCAACCAAGTCCATCTTCTGAGAAATCTCCTTATTATGACATTGCTGAAAGGTATGGCGTAGATGTAGTATTTCGTCCGTTTATCAAGGTCGAAGGTCTCGGAGCAAAAGAATTTAGGCAATCTAAAATTTCTATTTCAGATTATAGTGCCATAATATTTACGGCACGAACAGCGATTGATCATTTTTTCCGTTTATGTGAAGAAATGCGTATAACAATTCCCGATACATTAAAATATTTTTGTACGACCGAAGCAATAGCTTTGTATCTACAAAAATATATAGTTTATCGTAAGAGAAAAATATTCTATGGTAAGTCGGGCAAGATAGATGACCTGTTGCCATCGCTTATGAAGCACAGTAAAGATTCATTTCTTTTTCCTGTGTCAGATGTTCATAAGGATAATTTGAGCATTCTTGACGAGCATAAAATCAATTACACAAAGGCGATAATGTATCGCACTGTAAGTAATGATTTTGACAAGAATGAAGTGTTTGATTATGACATGCTAATATTCTTTAGTCCAGCAGGGGTAGATTCATTATTGAAAAACTTCCCTAAGTTTAATCAAAAGGATATAAAGATAGGGTGTCTTGGCGAAACGACAGCACAGGCCGTTAGAGATGCAGGTCTACGCTTAGACATAGAGGCACCGACAGTCGAAGCACCGTCGATGACTGCAGCAATAGATTTATATTTTAAGCAGTCGAAAGTAAAGAAATAAAATTCGTAAGGATAATAATTAAGATAATCACCTTGCAAGTATCGTGTAAAAGTACTATACTTGCAAGGTGATAATTATATAATGATGATAGGTAATCGACTTTACAAAAGCGAGAAGTTGTGTAGCCGCACTGCAATAAATGAAATATTCAGTGATGGAGGGTCGATTATTGCTTATCCGCTTAGGGCGGCATATCGTTTTACGGATTCCATTCCATCTAATTCTCAGTTTTTGATAACTATTCCGAAAAAGAAGATACGCACAGCAGTGGGGCGTGTATTACTACGGCGTAGGACACGTGAGGCTTATAGGCTTAATCGAAATATTTTGTTGCCAGAATTGAATGTGTATAATAAGTCGCTTGAGGTAGCTTTTATATATTTAGGCAAGGAAATAGTTGATTATGAAACCATTAATGCCAAAATGGTAGTTCTTCTATCGCGCTTAGCAATAATTGCAGGAGAAACCCCAAAAATTGAAAAATGAAACGCATTATCTCATTTTTACTCATATTACCAATACGATTTTATCAGTATTGCATATCGCCACTAACGCCACCCAGTTGCCGATATACCCCTACATGTAGCCAATATGCCGTAGAGGCGTTACAAAAGCATGGACCCATCAAGGGCACATGGCTTGCCATAAAGCGCATAGCACGTTGTCATCCGTGGGGAGGAAGTGGCTATGACCCAGTACCCTAAAATGGAAATGTGATGATTTTAGATATTCATACGCATAAGGTAGATAGTACTTGTCGACAAGCAATAATAAGTGTTGAGCCAGCAAAGTTTTGTCCCATAGAAGGGCAATTATATTCAGTTGGTATTCATCCGTGGAATACAGTAGATGTAAGTGATGCCATAGAATTGCTTGAAAAGGCGGTGTCTAACGATGTTGTTGTAGCGATAGGTGAAACAGGTGTTGATACACTAAGGGGAGCCTCTAAAGAGCGTCAGATTGAGTTATTTAAGCTACATATATCACTCTCAGAACGGTATCAAAAGCCCGTTATTATTCATGCTGTACATTCTTATAATGAGGTGATGATGCTTCGCAAGGAGTTGAAGGCAAATATGCCATGGATTATACATGGATTTCGAGGAAATGCAGAAGTAGCAAGGCAATTGCTCACGGCAGGGATAAAGTTGTCGATAGGTGAGCATTTTAATAGTGCGGCTGTGGCTTGCATTCCAATCAATGAAATTTTTGTTGAAACAGATGATTCAACTCTTAGTATCGATGCGATATATAGCAGAATATCTCAAGCGCGAGGCGAAGAAAATGCAGGATTTAAAAATTCTGTGATTGGTAATATATTGAAATGCTTTATTTTGCCCAGTTAGCTCGGTCTAAATTTCTATAACTTATAGCTTCTTGAATATGCAGAGCCGTTACAGGCACACTACCGTCGAGGTCGGCTATTGTGCGAGCAACCTTTAATATCCTATCATAAGCTCTTGCCGACATATTAAGACGAGTCATCGCTTCCTTTAGCTTAGCAAGTCCAGCGGCATCAGGCTGAGCATATTTACGTAATTGTCGAGAACTCATTTGAGCGTTGCAGTGTACATTAGCAATCTCTTTGAAACGCTGTTGCTGTATGTTTCTGGCGCATATAACACGTTCTCTAATATCTTTGCTTGATTCAGCGTCACGAGTAGAAGAGATGTCGTCAAAAGGGACAGGAGAAATTTCGATTTGGAGGTCTATACGATCTAATAAAGGTCCTGATATTTTATTTAAGTATCGTTGCACTGCACCTGGAGCGCATATACATTGTTTCGTAGGGTGAGTGTAATATCCACAAGGACAAGGATTCATGGAAGCAACGAGCATGAATGAAGCGGGATAATCGATAGAATATTTAGCTCGTGATATTGTAATGTGCCTATCTTCAAGAGGTTGTCGCATAACTTCGAGGACTTGGCGATTAAATTCTGGAAGTTCGTCGAGGAATAATATGCCATTGTGAGCAAGGCTTATTTCTCCAGGAGTAGGGAATGAGCCACCCCCCACGAGAGCAACAGGAGAAATGGTGTGATGAGGAGAACGGAAAGGGCGGCGCGTCATAAGAGTAGCACCACGTTCCAGTTTTCCAGCTACTGAATGTATTTTTGTTGTTTCGAGAGCTTCTTGTAGGCTAAGAGGTGGAAGGATAGAAGGTAATCGTTTAGCCATCATAGATTTTCCAGAGCCCGGAGAGCCAATAAGTATTATATTGTGTCCTCCTGCGCAAGCGACTTCAAACGCTCGTTTAACGTTGTCTTGTCCTTTTACTTCTGAGAAGTCGAAATCAAAAGTAGAATTAGCATTTAGAAATTCTTCACGTGTGTTTATTATTGTTGGTTGTAGAGTTGCAGTACCATCAAAGAAGTCTATAACCTCCTTAATATTTTCAACACCATAAACTTCAAGATTATTGACAACAGCCGCTTCAGAAGCGTTTCCACGTGGAACAATGAATCCCTTATATCCCTCTTCACGAGCTTTAATAGCCATAGGAAGTACACCTTTAATAGGAAGTACAGAGCCATCGAGCGAAAGTTCGCCCATAATAAGATATTGAGTGATATTGTTTGCTGATATTTTCTCATCGGCAGCCAGCACTCCAATAGCGAGTGGAAGGTCGTATGCAGCACCCTCTTTTTTGATATCGGCAGGAGCCATATTAACGACAACTTGGCGGCGAGGGAAGTCATAATTATTTTCTTTCAGAGCCGATTTTACTCTTTCATGGCTCTCTTTAACGGCAGTGTCGGGAAGTCCTACAATGCAAAAAGATATGCCTTTAGTTACAGAAACTTCTATTGTAACAATGATTGCATCTATTCCGTGTACTGCGGCTCCAAAAGTTTTTACAAGCATGGTTTTTGATTAGTTTTGAGTATTTATTTCAACTTCTTATCAATTGTTTTAGAGGCGTTATCGAAAGAGTTGCCTCTATAAAGTTGAGTGCCGATAGAGTCGAGGACAATAAAATAAGGAGCGTTTTTCACGTCCATCGCGTGAATCGCATTATTCATTTTGCCACCAAGACCCCAAAATTGTTTCCAAGAAACCGAGTCGGTTTTAATCTCTTTTTTCCAAATAGCAGAGTCATTTTCGAGTGTAATATCAGTAATTTGGAGTTTGGCTTTGCCATATTTTTTATTTATGGCTTTCATTTTTTTTATCATTTCTTTTCTGTCCCCATTTTCTGGAATCCAGAAATATAATAGAGATGTTTTGCTTCCTTTAGTCTTAAATGTTTCGATACTATCGGCTTTGCTATACAGAGCAAAAGAAAGCAATTTTTTCTTGGCATTTGCGCTTCGTAATTCTTCATGAAAGCCCGTATATGGAATTAATAGTTGACTTGGCCGAGCACTTTCCTCAATCATATTCAAGAGCTTTTTAACGGTTTTGGTGTCGGCAAGGTTACTATAATCATTCATAAGTAGGAGAGTACTGACGATGCTACCTTTATTGTTTCTGATATACTTTTCGATGTCGATGTCTATCATTGTACCGTTCCCTTTTTTGAACGCTTCGGCATGCTCGATAACAAATTCGTTCCATTTTTCGTTTAAGTCGGTGCCTTTAATGGCTATTTTGAAAGGATTTTTTATGCTGCCCTCAATCTCAATATCGTCGCCATTTTTGGCAACAACATGAGCTATAATTCCCTTTTGCTGGTTGAATAGATTTACTACCGTTAATTCAGGAGAAGAGCCTTCGACTTCAAATTTGCCATCAATGACTGGAACCCATGTGCTTTTTAAGTCACTTCCAGAAGTGTAAATGACTCTAATGTTTTGTGTTCCGACATCATTAATATTACCTTCAATCCTAAATTTATCGCTATTGCAACTTGAAAGGCACAAAATTGCGATAAAAATGGTCGCAATATATTTTATTTTGCTATTCATTTTCGTTATAATTATATGCGACAAAGTTACATTTTTAATATAAATTCCCAAAACGTATATAAATAAAGAAAAACTGATTAATAATAAAATGTTGCATTACTTTATAATTTACTATTTTTGCAATCAATAACAAATAGGTCATGTTGAGAAAAATCATACTCATTCAAATATTATTATTTTCTGCGTTGTCTGTGTTTTCACAGATAGTGGCTGATGTTAATAATAAATATGATGTTGATAGTGTGCGTGATGCCTTTGATAATGGTCCTTATTTTACCTTGTATAAGGATAACTATTTCTTAGCTGGTACAACGCTTGGGCATACGCCATCACGTAAAAATAGTGATGTCAAGTTTCAAATAAGTATTTCACAACGGTTGACCAAGAGTACGTTGCCATTTAATACATATCTATTTTTGATGTATAATCAAAAATGCTTTTGGAATGTATTTGAGGAATCGATGCCTATGCGGGATTTAAATTTCAATCCAGGTATTGGATTGACTCGTCTTATAATTGTTAGGAATAGGCTTGTCGGTAAATCGACATTAATTATAGAGCATGAGTCAAATGGTAAGGCTGGCAAGGAATCTCGTAGTTGGAACCGCATAACATTTGGTGCCAATATCTTTATTGACCCTCATTTTATGATTCATGGAAAGGTGTGGATTCCGATAATTGATGGGCAAAATAATCGAGATATATTGGAATATTGTGGTATTTATCAAACAGGAATATCGCTTATGTCGTCAAACAAACGTCTTGGTTTTTCTGTAATTCTAACAAAACGGCAGGGTTGGAATTTTAATTTTAATACGATTGTAGAGTTTAATTATCGTATTTTTAAGAAAGATAATCAATATCTGTTTTTACAATATTACAATGGATATGGAGAGAGCTTGATTGATTATAATAAGTTTCAATCGAGGATACGCGCGGGTCTTGTAATAAAGCCAACTTTCTTTAGCGATTATTAGGCATTTTCATATAGTAATTTCGAGTTTCCGAGTCAAGTCTTTCTATTGCATAGCGTAATGTAGTGCGAGGCATTATTCTTGCGTAAGTGTCGAGAAAATCAAAGAGGCGTTTAATATCTCTTTTTCCAATTTCACGTAGCATCCAGCCAGTGGCCTTATGTATCAAGTCGTGTTTGTGCGTCAAATATATTTTTGCGATGTCTATTGTTGAATCAAATTGATTATTTTTTATCATCGTGTAGGTTGAAACTATAGCAATGCGTTGTTCCCATATATTATTACTTTTGCTTAGATTTTGTAGAATAGAAGAGTTGTCGTTCCATAGCATGTAGTTGCCAATAATTTTAGGTGCACTCAAATCCACTAAATCCCAATTATTAATTGTTGCAGTGTGAAGGAGATAAAAGTTTACAATCTCTTCTTTTTTATTGAAATCACTTTTCTCATATTTCTGAATTAGACATAGTAATGCGCTAAGACGAAATTCATGAATCTCACTTTGTAACATTTGTTCAATATCAGATAATGCGAGTTCGTAATATTGTTTTGCGATTTTACGATTTTCGGGTACGGTTATTCCAATAAAAATATCTCCTTCACCATATCCACCTTTATAAGTTTTAAAAAACCCAGAAAGAATTTTTATTTTTTCTGGGCGAGCCACATTTTGTAGTTCCTGTTTCCAGCTAATAATATTTTTCATAAATATTTTTATCTTTTAATAAAAAATCAAATTTAAGCAATACATTTCTTTTAGAGAGTTTAAATTTGTGGGTATTCTTTCGTGTTGAATAAATATATTTCATTCTCGTTGCGTCTAAAAGTAAGTAAGACAAAGGAGACCAAGTAAATAGCTACTAAATCAGTGTCTAAAAAAAGGCTTCAGATAAATATAAAAATTATTCATTTTGAAATAATGATCAAAATAGGGTAGTTCTAAAGTCTTATTTTTTATTTTTGTAAAATGTTTTCACACAAACCCTAAAAGACATGGTATTAAATTATATTTGGATAGCATTTTTTGCAGTAGCTTTTATTGTTGCTCTTGGAGAAACAATTTTTAATGGGAATCTTGGAATATGGAGTACAATAATGAATGCTTCATTTTCTTCAGCTGCAAATGCTTTTCAAATATCTCTTGGCTTAACAGGGATATTGGCATTGTGGATGGGGTTGATGAAGATTGGTGAAAAGGGTGGGGTGATTCAGTTTTTTGGAAAACTCATAAGTCCACTTTTTTCTCGATTGTTTCCTGGCATTCCAAAAAATCACCCAGCGATGGGTTCTATATTCATGAATGTGTCGGCTAATATGCTTGGGCTTGACAATGCCGCCACCCCGTTAGGGTTAAAAGCAATGCAAGATCTACAATCATTGAATGATAAGAAAGATACAGCAACCGATGCAATGCTCATGTTCCTTATTCTTAACGCCTCAGGCCTTTGCATCATTCCGATAGGAGTAATGATGTATCGAGCACAATGTGGTGCAGCTAATCCCACAGATGTGTTTATGCCTATCCTTATAGCTACATTTGTTGCCACGTTGGTGGGTATAATCGCGTTGTGTTTAAAACAAAGGATTAATTTACTTGATAAGGTTATTTTGTCATGGATTGGGGGGCTTACTGCGATAGTAGTAGGAACAGTGTGGTATCTGTCGACACTTGCTCAAGCCGACGTTGAGCTTTATTCGGGATTTGTCGCTAACTTTCTTCTTTTTAGTGTTATTATTGGATTTATTACGATAGGGTTTATAAAGCGTATAAATATATATGATGCCTTTATAGAGGGCGCAAAAGAAGGGTTTCACACCGCTGTGATGATAATCCCTTACTTGGTAGCTATACTTGTCGCTATTGGCATGTTTAGGGCATCAGGAGCGATGGACGTGATTACTACGTGGCTTACAGAAGTTGTTAACTCTATTGGTATTGATGCAGAGTGGGTCGGAGCATTGCCAACAGCTTTGATGAAGCCCCTTAGTGGTAGTGGTTCAAGAGGAATGATGGTAGATGTAATGAATACTTATGGCGCCGATGCCTTTGTATCAAAAATTGCAGCCTGCGTTCAAGGTAGCACGGACACGACATTCTATATATTGGCAGTATATTTTGGTAGTGTAGGCATTAAGAAAACGCGATATGCAGTGCCTTATGCGCTTCTTGCCGATGTCGTAGGAGCTATAACTGCCGTTATTGTTGCCTATTTCTTTTTTGGATAAATAAAATCATGGAGACTAAAAAATTAGATAATAATCAGTTGGAACATTTTAATACGGATCTTATGCAAGACTCGTATTGGGAAGTGTTTTTGAAAGAATTAGTTGATAAAATAGATATTTCTAAGCCATTTAAACTTCTTGATATAGGAGGGGGTAATGGGCGTTTTGCTGATAAATTAATAGAGCTTTATCCTAATATTGAAGTTACAATTTTAGATAATTCAGATTATCTTTTAGCGCAAAATACGCCTAATCCACGAAAGCATCTAATATGTGGTTCTGTGATAGATATTGATAATTTTGTGTGCAGTATGAATTATGATATTATTACTATAAATTGGGTCCTTCATCATTTAATAGGCAATACAAGAAAAGATTCATTGAAGATAATGAGCTCTACACTTAGCTCCTTAACCAAATATCTAAGCCCGAATGGAAGAATTTCGATAATTGAAAATCTTTATTGTGGACTTATTTGGGATTCATTTCCATCACGATTAATTTATTTTGTAACGTCTATTCATAATTCAATAATATCTTCATTAGTTAAACGAATAGGCTTTAATACTGCTGGTGTTGGAGTCTGTTTTCTATCGGAGAAAATAATAAAGGGCATGGTTATCGAGATAGGTTTAAAGCTCATTTCGACGACGGTAATTGATCAATGGAACTATAATATACTATCGCGTTTAATTCTTCATACGCACCCTATGATAATGAGAAATCTATGGATAACTAAGGGTTAATATCACTCTTTCAATTTGATTGAAAAAGAGATAAAGTAAGTTTCAGAGAATTATGATATTTTTACAATATAAAACTATGGATTATAAAAGAGAATAATAATAAAAAATTCACTTCCATATTGGTCTTAATTATAGTATCTTTGCATAAGCTAAGACATTAGATGGCTGACATAAATTATATAGCGCAAAGCATAGAAATGCCCGTCTTCAATCAAGATGTAATTACTCAATGGATTGAGTCGGTAGCTCGCAGTTTTAATAAATCAGTGGGCGCTTTGACGTATATATTTTGCAATGATAACAAGATTCTTGAAGTTAATAATCAATACCTTCATCACGACTATTTTACCGATATTATAACATTTGACTATTCTCGTCCACATCGTATTAGTGGAGATATGTTTATCTCTATTGATACCGTTGCGAGTAATGCTACTCTTTTTAATAGAGATTATAATGATGAGTTGATGCGAGTGATAATACACGGTGTGCTCCACCTGTGTGGAATAAATGATAAGGGTGAGGGAGAGCGTGCCATTATGGAACGCCATGAAAATGAAGCGCTTTTGCTTCTTTCTAAATAGAATTTTCCTACGATGAAATTTGAATATGATGTAATAGTGATAGGTGCCGGCCATGCTGGGTGTGAAGCGGCTTGTGCGTCAGCAAATCTTGGCTCACAAACGTTACTTATTACTATGGATATGAATAAGATAGCACAAATGAGCTGTAACCCTGCCGTTGGTGGAATAGCCAAAGGTCAGATTGTCAGAGAGATAGATGCACTTGGCGGACAAATGGGGCTTGTAACAGATGCATCTGCTATACAGTTTAGAATACTTAATCGTTCTAAGGGTCCTGCTATGTGGAGCCCACGTGCGCAAGCCGACCGTATGAAATTCATGGATTCGTGGCGACATACGATTGAGAATACCAAAAATCTGAATATGTGGCAAGACTCGGTAGTGTCGTTAGTAATTGAAGATGAGAAGGTTGCTGGTGTGGTGACTGCGCTTGGTGTAACTTTTGTTGCTAAGTCGGTAGTGCTAACAGCAGGTACTTTTCTTAACGGACTAATGCACGTAGGGCGAGTGAAATTGCCTGGAGGTCGTATTTCGGAGCCAGCTGCTTATGGTTTGACAGAGCAGTTGAAAGAAATAGGATTCACAACAGATAGGATGAAGACTGGTACGCCAGTGCGCATTGATGGGCGAAGCGTGAACTTTGAGCATACCGTCAGGCAAGATGGCGAGGACGATTTTCATAAATTTTCGTATCTCCCAATTAGTAAGCGTAAGTTGAAACAACGCCCTTGTTGGACGTTGTATACCAATGAATCAGTTCATGATATATTACGTAATGGACTTCCTGATTCTCCATTGTTTAATGGTCAAATACAGAGTATAGGTCCGAGATATTGTCCGAGTATAGAAACCAAAATAGTTACATTTGCTGATAAGACTGAGCATCAATTATTTCTTGAACCCGAAGGTGAAACCACGCAAGAATATTACTTAAATGGATTTTCATCATCTCTTCCACTTCGCATTCAAGTAGAAGCTTTACAGAAGGTTCCAGCGCTTGCTGATGTGCACATATATCGACCTGGATACGCGATTGAATATGATTATTTTGACCCAACGCAACTGTTACATACACTCGAAACTAAGCGTATAGCAAATCTATTTTTTGCAGGGCAAGTTAATGGAACGACAGGATATGAAGAAGCCGCAGGGCAGGGGCTTATTGCTGGAATTAATGCGCATCAACGTGTCGTTGGTGGCAATCCATTTGTTCTTGGTAGAGATGAGGCTTATATTGGAGTTCTTATTGATGACCTTGTAACGAAAGGTGTTGATGAGCCTTATAGAATGTTTACTTCGCGCGCTGAATATCGCATTCTACTACGCCAAGATGATGCAGATATGCGATTGACAGAGCGTGCATATAACATAGGACTTGCATCGCAAGAACGATATGAATTGATGGTCTCAAAGCGTGAACAGAGGAATAATTTAATAGAATTTGCTCGTGAATTTTCGATAAAACCAGCGCTGATTAATGCCTCTCTTGAAGAGATGGAGACAACGCCATTAAAGCAAGGCGTGAAGCTCTATGATCTTATACTACGGCCACAGTTAAGCATCTTAATGCTTGCCAATCACATAAAATCGCTTGCTGATGAGATATTAAAAATTGAAGAAGGAAGAAGAGAAGAAATAATTGAGGCGGCTGAGATTCTTATTAAATATCAAGGATACATTGATAGAGAAAGGCAGATAGCTGATAAAATTTCGAGGCTTGAGCATATAAAAATAAACAACAAAATTAATTACGAAGATATAAAATCGTTATCAACTGAGGCACGCCAAAAATTGGCAAGAATAAAACCAGAAACCGTGGCGCAAGCATCTCGGATTCCCGGAATTTCGCCAAGCGATGTGAATATATTGCTTTTGTTATTAGGAAGATAAACTGATTTTGTTTCACGTGGAACATTTAGAAATTATAAATAATATGGAAAAGGAAAAGATTGAGAAAGTAAAGAGCATAATACGAGATGTGCCAGATTTCCCAACAAAAGGGGTCTTGTTTCGTGACCTAACCACCGCCTTTAAAGATGGTGAAGTTCTTCATATAATAAGTGAAGAATTGAAAGACCAGTATAAAAACTTAGGTGTAACGAAAGTTGTAGGAATTGAAGCACGTGGGTTTATTGGAGCATCAATACTTGCGTATGAACTTAATGCTGGTTTTGTGCCATTGCGTAAGCCGGGTAAATTACCTGCAAATACAATTCAGAAATCATACGCAAAAGAATATGGAACAGATACCATAGAAATACATTCAGATGCGATTGATGAAAACGACGTTGTTGTACTCCATGATGATGTGCTTGCAACAGGCGGGACAATGGCTGCTGCTTATGAACTTGTAAAGAGTCGTAATCCTAAAAAAATATACATTAATTTTATTATTGAACTTGGATTTCTGAAGGGTAGGGCAATGTTCCCCGCTGATGTAGATATTGAGTCGATGATAATATACAAATAGTTATATAATAATGTGAATCTAAGAAGCGAGCTACAAGAAAAGATTGATTTATTACCCGAATCTCCTGGAGTGTATATGTACTTTGACAAGGAGGGGACGATAATTTACATTGGCAAAGCAAAGCGCTTACGCCGACGTGTAAAGTCATATTTCAACAAGGTTCACACCATATTGCGTACGAATGTGCTTGTGCGTAATATTTACGACTTAAAATATATAGTTGTAAATTCAGAGGAAGATGCGTTGCATTTGGAGAATAGCCTAATAAAGGAAAACAAGCCAAGATATAACGTACTACTCAAAGATGATAAATCATACCCGTGGATATGCGTCACTAACGAACTGTATCCACGCGTATTTATTACACGACAACTTGCAAAAAATGGTGCGAAATACTATGGGCCATATTCAAATGTGGCGATGGTGCGCACTGTGCTCGCTCTAATTCGTGAGATATATCCGATACGCACATGCTATCATTCGATAACGCAAGATGTGATTAATAGTAAAAAGCTAAAACTGTGTTTGCAGTATCATATAAAAAATTGTCTTGGTTGCTGTGTAGGTGAAATTTCTTCTGAAAAATATGGGGAATTTATAACAGAGATACGCCAAATACTTAGTGGAAATACTCAGCAGCTTTGCGACTATTTACTTGATGAAATGGGTCGTTTGTCGGCTTTATTGCGCTTTGAAGATGCGCAAAGAATCAAAGAGAAGTATATGTTGGTTGACCAATACAGGGCAAAGTCGGTTATTGTAAGCAGTCTTATTCATAATGTAGATGTGTTTTCTTTCGATCGTGATGACGATTGTGCATATATTAATTATATGCACGTTCGCAATGGTTCAATAGTAAAAAGTCTAACGCTTGAATATAAAATAAAACTTGATGAAACTGATAGTGAATTGCTCTCATTAGCTATTGCTGAAATTTATTCTCAATTTGGGCGTGAGGCAAAGGAGTTAATAGTCCCATTCCTGCCAGATGCTGAGTTTGAAAATGTGCAAATTCTAATTCCACAAAGAGGCGATAAGCGTAAATTGCTTGATGTATCCGCACAAAATGCTCGACAATATAAGATAGATAAACTAAAACATGCCGATAAACTTAATCCAGAGCAGCGCATCATGCGCACACTTACAACTATGCAGAAGGATTTCAGGTTGTCGGAATTACCTCGACACATAGAATGCTTTGATAATTCCAATATACAAGGTACTAATCCCGTTGGCTCTTGTGTGGTTTTTAAAAATGCTCGTCCATCAAAACGTGATTATCGCCATTTTAATATAAAAACTGTTGTTGGACCCGATGACTTTGCGTCGATGATAGAGGTGCTAACACGTAGGTATAGCCGACTTGTAGCCGAAGGCGAGGAATTGCCACAGCTTATTGTTGTAGATGGAGGAAAAGGGCAGTTAAGTGCTGGTGTGGAAGCGCTCGAAGGACTTGGACTTAGAGGTAAAATTGCTATTGTTGGCATTGCAAAGCGGCTTGAGGAAATATATTTTCCTGGTGATAGTGTGCCGTTATATATTGATAAAAATTCAGAATCATTGCGCATTGTACAACAACTTCGAGATGAAGCCCACCGATTTGGGATTACACATCATCGTAATCGTAGGAGTAAAACTCAGGTACTTTCTTTACTTGATGACGTGTCGGGGATTGGTGAAAAAACTAAAGAGGCATTATTGCGACATTTTAAGAGCTTAAAGCGTGTTAAGGAGTCCACTGTTGATGAAATAGCTGAAGTAATAGGACGTTCAAAGGCTGTTCTTGTGCACTCGGAATTGAATAAAATTAATAACGAAAATAATATTAGCGATGAGAATAGTAATTCAACGAGTAAAAAGGGCATCAGTAACGATTAATAATCAGTTACACAGTAAGATAGATGCTGGGCTAATGATTCTTGTAGGTGTCACTGATGGCGATTTAGCAGAAGAGGCAGACTGGCTTGCAGGAAAAGTCGCGTCGTTGCGTATTTTTAACGACGAAAGTGGTGTAATGAATTTATCGGTTACTGATATTGGTGGTGAAGTGTTGGCAGTCAGCCAATTCACCCTTTCGGCATCTACTCGTAAAGGGAATCGTCCATCATATATCCATGCAGCCAAGCATGAGTTGGCTATTCCGCTTTATGAGCGATTTTGCCAAAGAGTTTCCGAATTAATCGGTAAAAATGTTGAAACTGGTGTTTTTGGTGCTGATATGCAAGTAGAACTAATAAACGATGGTCCTGTGACAATAATAATAGATTCACATTTAAAGGAATAACTTGCAATATTCAAATAATACTGTAAATTTGTAACTAATTATGACATTAAAAGAAGCTCAAGAAACTGTTGATAGCTGGATAAAGCAATACGGTGTAAGATATTTCAGCGAGTTGACAAATATGGCAATTCTCACAGAAGAGGTGGGTGAGGTTGCCCGAATAATAGCCCGTCGCTATGGCGACCAGTCGTTTAAAGAGAGTGACAAAGATAGAGAGCTTGGCGATGAACTTGCCGACGTTTTATGGGTTTTATTATGTATTGCTAATCAAACAGGAATAGATATTTCGGAGGCTTTCACGAAAAATATTGAAAAAAAGACGCTTCGTGACAGTGAGCGACATCATAATAATGAAAAATTAAAATAATAATACTAATAAATTAAATTTCGCATCATGGACAAGTATCAGCAAGTCATCGAATCGAGCAAAGTGACGAGTGATGACGCAAAGGTAAAAATTGAGTTGGATAAGTTATTTAAGGAGCATCTTGATGAAAATCGTACAGAAGATGTCTATAAATTGTTGTTCAATTGTATTGACTTGACAACGTTGAGTACAACAGATAGCACAAGTTCAGTGGCAAAATTCACAGAGCGCGTAAATGCGTTTGATAATGAATATCCACAATATAAAAATGTTGCTGCGATATGCGTATATCCCAATTTTGCAAGTGTTGTAAATTCAGCGCTTGAAGTTACAGGAGTGAAAATAGCGGTTGTTGCTGGAGGATTTCCTGCATCACAAACATTTACAGAGATAAAGACCACAGAGTCGGCACTTGCAGTTGCAGATGGGGCAAATGAGGTGGATATTGTACTCAATGTAGGTCATTTCTTAGATGGGAATTATGAGGAATTATGCGATGAAATAGCTGAAATAAAGCAAGCAATTCAAGAAGCACACTTGAAGGTAATTCTTGAAACTGGGGCATTAAAAAGTGCTGAAAATATTAAAAAAGCGTCGATTCTTGCTATCTATGCAGGAGCTGATTTCATAAAGACCTCGACTGGTAAAATTTATGAAGGAGCGACTACCGAAGCTGCTTATGTGATGTGCCAAGTTATAAAGGAGTATTATCAGAAACATGGTGTGATGATTGGTTTTAAAGCAGCAGGCGGTGTCTCGACTACTGAAGATGCTCTAAAATATTATACCATAGTAAAAGAGGTGCTTGGAGAGAAATGGTTGACAAACGAATATTTCCGTCTTGGTGCTTCTCGCCTTGCAAATATCCTTCTTGGTGATATAACTGGTGAAAGTGTAAAATTCTTCTAAACAGGAAGAATAAGTATAAGATAATGCAAAAGAATGGCATTCTCGTGTTGGGAATGCCATTCTTTTGTCTTTTAATGGGCTTTAGCTTCTGAAATGAAGTCTTTGTTGAGTTACTCGGTGAACGTTCGACAGTGAGC
>JAVWYO010000039.1:0-19325 GCA_036661515.1 Muribaculaceae bacterium
TGTACTGTACTGTACTGTACTGTACTGTACTGTACTGCATTAACACCTCTATACCCGTTATCAAATACGCATATCTAATCTGTTAATAAAAATTATCAATAATTCTTTTTTCCACTCCAATAGCATTACGAGAACTATTATATTTGTAAAGCACAAATAATCAGACGAATAAAAAAGGTGCGTACTGTGCGTACTGTGCGTACACCTAATAAATTTTTAAAAAAAACTTTTTACGCTTGCTGGTTGGCTATGGGCTGATAAAAGAATAAGGCGAAACAGAAAATCTTCTATTTTGCAATCATTTGTAACTTTGCAATATCAGAAAAAAGCACTACTTTTGTAAGAATAAATTCATGACACAGTTTTTCACATGAAAAAATTATTTACAAGAGCTGTAACTGGTAGTGCATTTGTGGGATTAATAATTCTCGCATTAGTTCTCAACAGCCATCTTTGCTTCATCGGATTATTCTCATTAATGTCTATTCTTTCATTAGCTGAATTTTATCGACTAACAAATAAAAAGGAAAAGAAAATAACCTCACTGCTTGATATTGCAGGTGGGTTAATTCTTTTCCTTTCTTTATATGCTCTAATGACCTCACCACAATTTGAGATAATTACCGTAGTCCCTTATTTGATATATCTCGTGGCACGTTTTGTTGTACAATTATATACTAAAGAAGAAAATCCACTCATAAACTGGGCATTCTCTCTAATGGGACAAGTGTATGTAGCACTACCTATTGCACTACTTAATGTCGTAGCATTTAAATATGGATTTAATATACTTCTCGCTCTATTTATCTTTATCTGGATTAATGATACTGGCGCATTCTGCGTTGGCTCTACAATAGGGAAAAATCGTCTCTTTGAACGCATATCGCCAAAGAAATCATGGGAAGGTTTTTTCGGAGGCTTAGCATTCTGCATTGTAGCAGCAACCCTATTTGCACTTTGTTTCCCTGCTTATTTTTCGGGACTTTCTTTAGCACAATGGATAGGGCTCGGAATAGTGACATCTATATTTGCGACTTGGGGCGACTTGTGCGAGTCCTTAATTAAACGCACTCTTGGAGTAAAAGACTCAGGAAAGTTACTACCAGGACATGGCGGAATGCTTGACCGCATCGACAGCCTGCTACTTGTTATTCCTGCTGCACTACTTTATCTAATATTGATAGAATCTATTTAAAATCGACTTTTTTAATTATAATATAATAATGAGCAACCAACGATATGATCTACGTGGCGTTTCTGCCTCAAAAGAAGATGTACACAATGCTATTAAAAATGTAGATAAAGGCTTATATCCTAAAGCGTTTTGTAAAATCATTCCCGACCTCCTTGCTGGTGATGAAAACTATTGCAATATTATGCACGCCGATGGAGCTGGCACAAAATCTTCATTAGCATATATTTATTGGAAAGAAACTGGCGATATAAGCGTTTGGAAAGGTGTTGCACAAGATGCACTAATCATGAATATTGACGACTTGCTGTGCGTTGGAGCAACCGATAACATTCTCCTTTCATCAACAATAGGACGTAATAAAAAACTCATTTCGGGGGACGTAATAGCAGCTATTATTAATGGAACAGAGGAGCTACTTGCTGAACTTAAAGAGATGGGCGTAAACATACACAGCACTGGAGGGGAAACTGCCGACGTTGGCGACCTCGTACGCACCATTATAGTAGATAGCACCGTTACTTGTCGCATGAAGCGTAGCGATGTCATAAACAACGCTAACATTAAAGGTGGCGATGTCATTGTTGGACTCTCATCTTATGGACAAGCTACATACGAGAAAAAATATAATGGAGGAATGGGTAGCAATGGACTCACATCGGCTCGACATGATGTATTTGCTAAATATCTTGCAGAAAAATATCCCGAAAGTTTTGATGGAAACGTCCCAGCTGAATTGGTATATTCGGGACACACAAAACTCACCGACAGCGTAGATGGCGTGGATATTGATGCAGGGCAATTAGTATTGTCACCTACTCGCACCTATGCCCCAATCATAAAAAAGATTCTTGATACAATGCGCAATAAAGTTCATGGAATGGTACACTGCTCTGGTGGTGCACAAACCAAAATATTGCATTTTGTAACCAACAAGCACATCGTAAAAGATAACCTATTTCCCATCCCCCCCCTATTTAAACTAATACAAGAGCAATCGGGAACCGACTGGAAAGAAATGTATAAAGTATTCAATATGGGACACCGCATGGAACTATATGTATCGCCTGACGATGCACAAGCCATTATAGATATTTCAAAATCATTCAATGTTGACGCACAGATTGTGGGATATGTTAGTGATGCGCAAGGCAATTCACTTACCATTAAATCCGACGCAGGCGTATTTGAATATTAACGACTTACGCATACTAAGGGTATTGAATGCGGTGCGATAACTACTGTTTTCTCCTTAATAATGAAATATTATGAACCGATTGCCAAGCATTATAATAATACTTATTGCATTCCTTGCGATATTTACCGTAGCATGCAAGCATAATGCCAAGAAGGCTTCGGATAGCGACTTGTATTACCACTCACTTCCAGATACACTGCGAATAGGTACGCTATACAGTCCAACATCATATTTCATGTATAAAGGTGAAACTATGGGATATGAATATGATCTTATTTCAAAGTTTGCAAAAGATAAAAATATTGCACTAAATTTTGTTGTAGCACAAAATATGGCATCAATGATTGAACTCTTAGATTCAGGATTAATTGATGTAATTGCATATGAAATTCCTATTACAGCCGAATATAAAAACAAGGTGCTACATTGTGGTACCGAAAACATTACGCATCAAGTTCTTATTCAACCCAAAGCCCACAAAAAAGGAGATACAACGATTACCGATGTCACCCAACTCGTAGGAAAAGATGTATATGTAGAAAAAGATTCAAAATATGAGTCTCGTCTCAAGAATCTTGATGGGGAACTTGGTGGAGGAATAAAAATGCACGCAATAAATCAAGACACTCTTATTTCAGAAGATTTAATTGAAATGGTTGCTGAAGGAAGCATTTCTTTAACAATAGTTGATAGTGACATAGCAAAACTCAATAAAACATACTATAATAATATCGACATTAGTCTTGAAGTTAGCTTTCCGCAACGTGCATCGTGGGCTGTGAGCAAAGGCAACGCATGGCTTGCCGATTCAATCGACGCTTGGAGCGAATTAGCTCAAAACAAGGCATCATCAAAGGAATTATTGAAACGATATTTTGAACTTAGCAAATATGCGACAAGCAATGTAACATTTGATTTAAAGAACGGGAAAATTTCACAATTCGACCATCTTTTCAAAAAATATGCCAAAACCATAGGATGGGATTGGCGACTTCTTGCAGCACAAGCATATAGTGAATCAAACTTCGACTCCACAGTCGTCTCTTGGGCTGGAGCAAGAGGAATCATGCAACTAATGCCTGGCACCGCACGTGCCTACGGTCTTGGACAAGACAAAATTACAAACCCAGAGCTAAATATAAAAGCAGCTGTTGCATGTATCAAAGATCTCGATAAATCGCTATCTAAAATTGTACCCAATAGAGAAGAACGCCTAAAATTCATCATAGCAGCATATAATTCGGGAATAGGTCATGTATACGACGCTATCGCACTTGCAAAAAAACATGGAAAAAATCCTCAAATATGGGATGGAAATGTAGGAGAAACCATCTTAATGAAATCAAATCCTGAATACTTTAATGATGAAGTATGCCGATTTGGTTATTTTAAGGGAAAAGAAACCATAGCATATGTTGCAAAAGTGAAAAATTTTTATAACCTTTACAAAATTAAAATTAGAGAGTAATTTATTATTAATTTTACCGCAATTTTTTATTATGAAAAAAAAATTTATCAGTGTAGCTATCGTAATTGCAATGTGTAGCTCTGTCTTTTTGACATCATGTATTGGCAGTTTTGCCCTTACAAACAAAGTTCTTTCATGGAACCAACAAGTAGGTAATAAATTCGTTAACGAATTAGTATTCTTCGCTTTCTGGATACTTCCTGTTTATGAATTATCTGCTGTTGCCGATATGCTCGTAATCAACAGTATTGAGTTTTGGTCGGGTTCTAATCCTATGTCAGCAAGCACCAAAGTCATTCAAGGTGAAGATGGTCGCTACTTAGTAAAATGCGACAAAAAGGGTTACACCATAACAAGCGAACGAGACAAATCTGTAGTACACTTAAACTTTAATGAAAAGCAAAATTCATGGGCAGTAGAAGCAAATGGAGAATCACATACATTCATGACATTTGTTGATGATACACACGTGAAGATGATAACACCCACTGGCGATTTCCAAATAGTAGAACTTTCAAAAGCTGGAGTATATGCTTATCAAGAAATAGCAACATCACGAAATTTCGCAATGAAATAAGAACATCTCCTTTTAGGATAATATAAAAGACTGCACGTGAAAGTTTCACGTGCAGTCTTTTTGTAGGGATATGTTTCTATTAGAATTTGTATCCTAAGCCAATTTGGATATTAGAATTTTTGTTAGAATCGGAATGCTTAACAATATCTGTTAAGCCCATGTTGTAACGTGCATCGACAAATAACTTATTAAAGTTATATGTAGCACCAATACCAAGACTAAAATCAAATGCGTTGTAATTATCAGTAGGAACTTTCACGCCAGCTGTATGAAAGAATACAGCATATCCGATTTGTGGACCAAAATCGATACTAAGATCTTTTGTTACATAAAACTTTGCCATAATTGGCAAATTGATATAATTTATATTGGCCGACGCTTTAATTATCACCCCGTCAATATCACCATCAGCGTGAGCGCCTTGTGCAGAGAATACAAGTTCTGGAGCTATTGCAAATAGCTTAGTAAAGCGATATTCACCAACAAGACCAGCCTGATATCCGACCTTAATATTAGTGCCATCTGAACCACTTCCAACTATGTTAGAAAGATTAAGAGAAGCTTTTACACCCCATGAAAATTTACCATCTTGTGCATAAGCGCCACAAGTCATAGCAATACAAATAATTAAAAGTGCAATTTTTTTCATAATTTCTTGAGTTTTAATTTGTAAATAGTTTAACGTTCAACAATATTGTATGTACATTATTCAATAATTCAAGAGCAAAGATACATATTATTTTGATAATACGATAAATTTATACAGTAAATAATATCAAAATCTCAGTCTTCATAAATTTGATTCATTGAGGGGTACGCACGGTACGCACAGTACGCACCTTTTTTTCGCACTTCTTAATTGAACTTTCAATTACAAATATAGCTCTATATACAATAGATTTTTATCGAAAAAGTATTACGGATTACTGCTTTACAACTCCTTTAAAGAACTTACTACCCGACCTCATATCTTTGTCATTACCATACAATGGAGCATATTTACCTTCAGGTAAATCCCCTAACATAAATTGATTACAACGCCGAGCTGCAACCACTTTATCAACAAGTGTAGTATTTACCGCAGAAGCAACCATATCAAAAAGTGCACCAAAGGCTCCCGCACTACTACCCGAATTAATACTTGTATCGAGCGTTAGCTCTCCAGTCCTATTAAAAAGGGTTTCATTAGTTGTAGTAGATTTTAAGATGTATTCAATATTAACAGTAATAGAACTACCAATGGTAGATTTACTCCATTCATTTATAATCGTAAAAAGCACAACATCAGCACCAAATACGCTCCTAAATGAAGAAAGATTATTATTATTAATAAACATCTCACTGTCATAAGCACTTTCACTTTTTAATAAATCCATAGCTAAAAAAGGAGATATTACATAATATCCTTTCTCACATAGAGGAGCACTCATTGACGTGTAAAAATACTCCTTAGCTTCGACATTAACAGTTTTATTAATTGGAGGCATTATCAAAATTGACACTGGTTTTTCAGTATAAACATTTGGATAATTAGTCCCTCGCGTAATATTATTATTTGTAGTAGAGCAAGATACAAATAATGTAATAGAAAATAAAGATAATATTATTTTTTTCATTTTTGAAATTTATTAATGAGGCGGTCCATAAATGCTGCAGACTCAGGATAAAGTTGTTTTTCATTTTTAAACATTGTTATCCCTTCATCAACTTTTCCATTTTGAATCAATAGATAACCATATTCAGCATAGATACCAGGAGCTACGACCTTTCTTGACCCTCTTGGCGTCTTAATCATCTCTTCATAAGTTTTCATAAGCGATTCTACACTTTTAGGTGTTTGATTTTTATAATAGTGATAAGAATCATTCTCATAATTATTCCAACTATATAATGGAGTAGTAGAAGTAGAATTACAAGCACTTAAAGCAAATATCAAAGATGCTACTAATATATATTTTTTCATGGTAAAATTATTTTTTTGGTTTCCTGTGCTGATAAAAAGAGTGTGCGTTCAAATATAATTTTGTTCCTGTAGGTAACCACTACATTACGTTTTCCAGTAGCTACTGCGTAAGTATTACCTTTCACCGTTGCTTTTTTCTCTTTTACCACATCGGCATTAAAGGTTATCGCCTTATCAACGGTAACAGTTACAGGTCCCTGATATTTACTTACTGAAACAAAATACAAATATGCTTGATCGGTCAAGCCACCGTTGCTTGCCACATTTCCAACTTTACATCCTGTGAACATGATGCAGAATGAAAATATAATACCTAAAATAAATTTACTTTTCATAGTTTTATCTCCTCTATATAATAGTTTTGCAAATTCTGATTATCAAGTGTTCCCTCTTTCATAGTGACAATTGAATATTCTAATTCGGGTGTGTCACCACCTACAGATATAACCTCCACTTTGCCTACTTCTTTTCCTGGAAGTTCAATACTAATACCTGTCTGAGGATTTTTAACAGATTTACCACGAGTCATCACACGAAATATATCTCCTACTCTGATACCTTGTGAAGCACCGCCCGAAAGGATTGTAGCATCGGCATCGGAAGACAATATATATGCACGCCAAGGCTTATTTGTACACTTGTTTATTATGTTTTCAACTAACTGTGATATTGCTGAAGATATTGCTTTATCACTAAGCGTAGCATCAAAATCGGCTCTTCCACCTAACCCAAAAGAAGACTTCGTCTTTAACTCTGCTTCACCTTTTGCTTCATCGGAATAAATAATAAGCCCAGTTGACACATCAACTAATCTAACGCTTACCGTAGCTTCAACAATTTGCGTCTTAGTCGTGGAGAAAACTTTTACATCGCCAACATTTTTACGACCAAATTGTGTGATTGAGCCAATAATCATATAATCAGCTCCAATTTTTTGAGAAGTTGCATCGCTTGTCTTTAGCTCATCAATTAGTTTACTAATATCGTTGCGCTCCAACAATAAAAATTTACCCGAAGCCGCCAATTTAGCCGAAAGGATATCCAATCCTTGCTTTCCCATAGGATCGTTCTCTTTATCATAAAAGAGACCTTTAGCATATTGCGTTTCATTAGTAAACCTACCAATGGCAACTTTTCTTTTCAACGCTTTGTTATCATCAGCCTGCGTAGTGGCTGCGGGTTCTACTTGTATTACTTTCCTTTGCGAAAACACATCTGTAGCACCCAATAGAATAATGATAAGAAAAATGACTTTTTTCATAACGATTAATGTATATATTTATGTTTCAAAGATAAAGCTTAATATTTTATAAACCATATTTCTTTTATAAAATATTATCATAAAAAAAGTGCATCTTTTGCAAGACACACTTTTTTTAGATATTAAATGTAAATATTATTTAGTCATTTTGTATATAGGAAGTTTTGCACCTTTGATAGGATTAGTATTTGTAACGTCAAATATCTTAGCGCCCTCTTCTACTCCAAAATTGAAGACACCCGTTTCCCATAAAGCAATGTTATAGCAAGTGCTGATGTTTATACCTTCTTTTGGATAAGCAAACCAGCACAATCCATTGTCTTTATAAGACATTTCATTGAAACCAGGAGAACAATCGTTTTTAGGAACATATATTTCATTTCTGTCAAATGTAACATTTACATCAGGACGAATAATATTACCATTATCAATTGCAAATGGAGCTCCATTTAGATTGTTGATTGCAACACCTACAAGTGTACCAGTAAATAAATGCTTGAAATTAAGAGAGCCTGTAACATTTAAATCTTTTACGATAATTGCACCCATTGTAGGACCTACTACATTTATGCTACTATTATCGGCATTCTTAACGCTTAATTTTTCAGCTTCTATCAAGCCATTACTCATTATATTAAAAGGAGCGGTTGACATTAATTCCATCTCTGGAGAATTAAGATATCCTTTTACGCTTATTTTTGAGCTATTTTTAGCACTTATTTTACTTGTTGCAATTAAAGAGCAATCGGAATAAACTATTGAATTATCCAAAGATGTGAGCGTTCCTACCTTCAAAGCACCATTGACAAACAATAGACTTGAATTAACTAATTTGGTTTCATCGGCAACGGTTAATGAATTTGCAAACATTTTACTACCATCCTCTATGATAGTTAATGATTTGCTCTTTACTTCGCCAGCAACGTAAAGGATACCTCCGTTTTCGATTTCTATAACATCTGTTTCTATATTTTTATTAGTTCTTACCGTAGAACCTGTGCCAACGAACAATCGGCCATTGGTACAGTTTATAGTACCAAAATTTGTAATATTAAGATTACGAAAAGCAGATCCAGGGACATTAAGAGTAGCACCAGGAAGCACTATGATTGGTAATTCAGAATCAAAACTAAATACGTTCTTTAATGTAAGAGATCCCTTATTCTCAATATAAATAGGAGTGTTTTTATTCCCTTCAAAATTTCCAACTATATTCACTCCTTCATTTATGACATAAGATTTTCCAGCGACTAATTGCTCACCATCTTTAACAGTTCCTAAACGAATTGCATCTTTAGGAACAACAGGTTGTGCAGGCATTGAAGCCCAATCGCTAACGTCAGGTTTTACAGCAGACCAGCCATCGGCATCGGCAATATTTTTTAATGAATTATTGCTTTTTTTGTTGTTATTGGTAGTGTTAACATCAGTCAATACATATCCATAAGGTTTGTTATTACTATCGAGGCAAGGTAGAGCCGATTTATCATTAACAGCATTAACTGTTACATTCTTATCAACAACAATAAACCATTCAACAGTAACAGCACTTTTTATATTAGGAAGTTTTATTTGTTTTACAACTGCAAATTCGTTAAAATGCTCATCATATTTATGAGAATTTATAAATCCTGGTACACTTCCAAATAAACCAGTACGGCAATTTTCAGCTACAATCACTTCGTGTGAAGCACCATCTTGAATCCAACGGAATCCTAATTTAATGTCTTTAGTTGAACCTAAAGCAATAGGTTGAACACTAACAAAAAATTGGTCATTCTTTTGTTGGTAATTAGCATGAATTATAATATCATTATAATCATGATCTCCATTTTCTTTTGAATCTTCAAAAAGGACAGTCTGCCACAAATTGCTATAAGGCTGAGCGGCAATCCCTTCAGAGAAAACAACATCTAAGGCTTCAGTACCGCGAGAAACGGCTTCTTTGGGTATTTTTATATCAAGAGGGGTACTTGTGCGTGCAAGTAACATTCCTTTATATGACACAGTGGTGATGTATCCTTCTACAGTTTGCACAGAATAATCGGCAGTAGTAATTAGATTACTTGCTACTTCAATTTTCTCAGGGTTTGTTTCTTTAGTCGACGTAAAATCTTCAGTGCTCACGCAACTTGCCACTGAAAGTAATGACGCAAATAAGAGTGTACAGTAAAATTTTTTTCTCATTACAATATTTGTTTTTTATTATCTATACTATTACGTATTTTTCTTAGTAACGCAACAAAGGTAATAATAATGTCACAAACGGCAATGAAATATTTGTAATATTTTTACATAAAATACTGACTTCTTTCACATTAAAAGGAATTTACGCTACTTTATGGAGCATAAAAAAGGCAGCCATCGTGCATAAACAGAGGGCTGCCTTGATATTATTATTCGTATTTATTAAATTATGCCTTGTGCCATCATAGCTTTAGCTACTTTCATAAATCCAGCAACATTTGCACCTTTTACATAATTGATGTAACCATCGGATTGCTTTCCATAAAGTTCACATTGTTTGTGAATATCTGCCATGATTCCTTTGAGCTTTTTATCAACTTCTTCGGCACTCCAAAGCAATTTTTGAGAGTTTTGTGCCATTTCAAGGCCAGATACCGAAACGCCACCAGCATTAGCAGCTTTTCCCGGAGCATATAAAATCTTAGCATTAAGAAATTCATGAACAGCATCGGGCGTAGAAGGCATGTTAGCACCTTCAGATACAGCAATAACGCCATTAGATAGAAGAGTGCGAGCATCGTCACCATCAAGTTCATTTTGTGTGGCAGATGGCATAGCGATATCACACTTGACACTCCAAGGACGACCACCGTCAAAATATTGGCAATTATATTCTTCTGCAAATTCTTTGATGCGTCCGCGATATATATTTTTTAATTTAAATATGAAATCGAGTTGCTCTTGTGAGATTCCTTCTGGAACATATATAGTACCATTTGAGTCACTCATCGTTACAACTTTTGCGCCAAGACTAAGCAACTTTTGTGCGGTGAAAGTGGCAACATTACCAGAACCAGAAATTGCTACAACCTTATTTTTGATATCAATACCCTTAACAGCAAGCATATTTAATAGGAAATACACATTGCCATATCCAGTGGCTTCTGGACGGATTCGAGAACCGCCAAATTCAATACCTTTTCCCGTAAATGTTCCTGTATTTTCGTGAGCTAATTTCTTATACATACCATACATGTAACCAACTTCGCGTCCTCCAACGCCAATGTCACCAGCAGGGACATCTGTATCGGGACCTATGTGGCGCCATAGCTCAGAGATAAATGCTTGACAGAATCGCATTATTTCCATATCTGATTTACCCTTAGGGCTGAAATCGGAACCACCTTTGCCCCCACCCATTGCGAGGGTTGTGAGTGAATTTTTAAATGTTTGCTCAAAAGCGAGAAACTTTAATATTGATTGATTGACAGATGAGTGAAAACGAATACCACCTTTATAAGGACCTATTGCGTTATTATGCTGAATGCGATAGCCCATATTATTTTGGACTTTTCCTTTATCATCAACCCAAGATACGCGGAATGAAAATATACGATCAGGAATGCACAGGCGTTCTATTAAATTATATCTTTCAAACTCAGGATGTTCGTTATAAGCATCTTCAATAGTAGCTAAAACCTCTTCTACTGCTTGCAGGTACTCAGGTTCATTGGGGAAACGACGCTTTAGGTCATTTAATACTTCGTTAGCTTTCATTTTTTGTTTGTTTTTTTATCAAAATATAATCATTTCTATCACGCCACAAATGTAATGAAAAGTTTTTGATTAAAATACCATTTTATTCATTTTTTCTTTAGAAAAATAGACTATTAACACCAAACAACCTATTTTGATGGATAAATGCTATTATTTAGCCCTATTTGGTATCAATAGATTTATACAACCTTTCAAAAATACGTGGGCGAATATCGAGTTTACTAAAAGCATGATTATTACGAGACGGACACACTCTATTACATAAAAAGATGTATATCAACTGATTTTGTGGATCAACCCAAAAGCAAGTTCCTGTAAAACCAAGATGCCCAAATGTAGATGGCGTGGCTTGTGCACATGTAGGGGAATCGTCATCGTTCTTTTTATCGGGCTTATCAAAGCCTAATCCACGACGGGAATTAGGGCTTTTTACAGTAGTAAATAATGTAACAACTCTTTGCGATAAAATTCTTTCGCCACCATATATGCCACCATTTAGCCACATTTGGCATAATTTAGCAAGGTCATTTGCATTTGAAAATAGCCCTGCATTCCCTTGTACGCCTCCCGAGAAGCATGCAAGTTCATCATGAACATATCCGTGCATTTTTTGACGGCGAAGTAGATTGTCTTGCTCGGTTACCGCAATTTGCGAAGGATTAAAACGAGAAAGAGGAGAATAAAGAGTGTGATTAGCGCCAAGCGGAGCAAATATAGTTCTATCGACATATTTATTGTGGGCTTCATGCGTGACATTTTCCTCAATATTCATTAGCAAGCAAAAATTTAGGCAACTGTAATTATACCTTTTGTTTGATCTCAGTTTTGCATGATAAATATTATTCATTATTGTATCGTAAGTTGTACGATTCCCATAAATATTATCACAAATTTTCAAATTAAATTTCTCGGATTGTCGAGAAGATAATATATCTGACCTCAAACGAGCATTATGGTTGCCATAAGTGTTTCCATCAACTAATACCGAATAGGTGTTGTCTTTTTTTTTACTAAATAGAGGCTTTTTAAAAGATGTGGAATCGAGCATTATGTTATACATATTAAGCGATGCAGGCATTCCAGTTTCATGAAATAATAAATTGCGTATCGATATTTGCGATTTATCAGTACCTCTAAGTTGCTTTATATATTTAGATGCTTTATCATCAATATTAAGCAATCCAGCATCATAAGCAGCCATAATACCTGGCAATGTGCCTGTGGCTTTACTCACTGAGGCGAGGTCATAAAGAGTTTCTACATTAACGTTGGTACTGCCTGTATTATTTATATTTCCATAGCTATTATTGCAAATCACCTTCCCATTTCGAGCAACGAGCACCTGGCAACCAGGAAATGCGCCACTTTGCACTCCAGCATTTGCGATTGAATCTATAAAGGTTATTAATGTGCTATTTACTCCCACCTCTTCGGGAACTGTATATCCAAGCCTTGTTGCTTTATATGCAATGCCAGTGCCAGTTTTGGCAACCTTTTCGATTGTAACTGGTAGCTTTCCACTTACATTTATTCCTCCATATAATGCCTGAGCTGCATAGCTTTGGGCGATATTACAATCGTCATAGGCAATCACTGGAGATACGTTATTCTGGTTTAGAATATCGCTAAAAGCAACGAGTTTATAAGGGCTTGTGAAGAAGACAGGAACCACATTTTTGCAATTTTTAGCTATACTTTTAAGAGCTTCACAAGACTCGGCATTGTCGTTGTAAATTTCGACTATTGCAGTGTCGAATGTACCTAATTTATCATTTGAAATGTTTGAGTATCCAATAACTTGTGTAGCAGAATATAGCGCACAGGTCTTTTGAAATTCAGTGCTTGAGTCGGTTCCTAATGAGATTACTACAATCTTATTATTAGCTAAGCTGTGGATTGGTAAAATGTTATTTCGGTTTTTAATCACGGTAATTGCACCAGCATATAGCCTATTTATCAACGATGTGGCTTTTGGAGAATCCACATCAGCGACAGCATTTTCAACAGCAATTTTTTGAGGCTTATTAAGCTCTAAGACATATTTATATTGAAGCATCTTTCTACACTTTGCCTCAATCATCGATTGACTTATTTCACCCGCTTTAATTGCTCGTTCAATATCATCTATTTCCTTAGTGACATTTGTTGGCGATAGTAGCACATCATTGCCTGCAAGCAGAGCTTTTACACAATTTAAATCGCCATTGCTAACACCTTTCATTCCTAAGGCATCAGTAAAAATAAGCCCGTTAAACTTAAATTTATTTTTAAGAAGTTTTGTAACAATAGGGTTTGAAAGCGAAGATGGTGTTTCGGAGTTATCAAGAGCTGGAATATTTAAATGCCCAACAAGCATGCCCGAAAGCCCAGCTTTGATATATTGATTAAATGGGGATAGATGCACCAAGTTTAGCTCCATTATGCCGCATTCAACGACTGGCAATGTCTTATGTGAATCTTCAGAAGTGGAGCCATGTCCAGGGAAATGCTTTGCAACCGACATCACTCCTCCATCTTCAAGCCCCTTTGAATATGCAATGCCTTTGCGCGTAACCGATTCAGGAGAATCGCCAAATGAACGGTATCCAATAACGGGATTTTTAGAATTCGTATTGACATCAAGTACTGGTGCAAAATTAACGTGTATTCCAAGTCGTCGACATTCACGCGCTACCTCAGCACCATATTCATATAATAGTCTATCATCGGAAATAGCTCCAAGAATCATATTTTTAGGAAATTTCGGAGCATCGGGCATGCGCATCGATGGTCCCCATTCACCGTCAAGGGTAATCAATAATGGTGTGTTACTTATCGACTGTGCATAATTAGTGACAAGGACATGTTCGGTAATTGTTCCCTTTGACAATAACAGTCCACCAACTTTGTCACGCTCAACATATTGTATTATATTGTTTTTACAAATATCTGAACTGTTTGGCTGAACTACCATGACAATGAGTTGCGCAATCTTTTCACGTGGCGTTAGGGTATTCATCTTAAGGTCAACCCATTCATTCATAGCCTGTTTATTGGCTCTATTATATAGATTTGGAATTTTGGCTTGCGTTGTAACCAAAAAAGAACAAAAAATTGCAAATACTACCCCAATACATTTTATGTGTTTCATTTTATCCTTATAATTTTAATCTACCTCATACATTCTACTCTCATCGCTTGCATCTATTAATTTTCCTTTTTTCGTTAGGCTTTTCACATATTTGAGCATTAACTCACCAAAACGATATTCAGATGTAGCAATTATCTTTCCATTTTTGAAAGATGCCATGTAATCGCCACCTTTGGCAAGATAATCGAGTGTGGCAATGGTGTAATATTTATTTTTATTTATTTTTTCGCCATTCAATTTTGCACTAACGATTTTGTCTTTTTCATCATCATAACACACCTTTAATCCTTTGCTAATAGCATCGCCATTACGCACTGTCATTATTTTTAGACCTGCAAGAATGTCTGAGCCCTTAATGCGCATCACTACGAGCTTATTGTCAAATGGAAACATCATCTCGACAAGCCCAAGTGATATATTTCCCTTTGGCATTGACTGGCGAATACCGCCTTTGTTCATAATAGAGAAATCCACTTTCTCAGTGGTCATCTCTTGCGCAAGTTCTACGGCAGCATCGGCAACAAAATTGGTTAAGGCTCCTAATCGCCCATTTGACATAGCCTTTTTGGAAGTCGCAACTGTTGTATTTAGGAGTATTTGGACAGGCTCACTATAAGGTTTCAGCCATGCTTCTAACGACTTATCAATACGATTATCTAAACGCTTATCAACAGGTATTAATGAATACTTTGATGTTAAATCATCGAGGTCAATATCAACATATCCGAGATTTTTTCCTGCTCTGCCCGTTTGGCAGATTAGCACATTTTTTCCGTCCGCATTTTTCACATTCCAATCAACACTCTTTTTTGCATTTGGATCAATCACAGTATGAGAATGCCCACCAAGAATAATGTCTATATTTTTACTTTTTTGAGCCATTTCTATGTCATAGGGCATCTCTTTTTTATCAGCAGCATAACCAATATGTGAAATTACGACTGTCAAATCGACATTTTTATCTTTTTTGAGCATCGTAGCAATAGAATCGGCAATAACAATTGCATTTCTATATTTAAGTCCTATACATTTATCGTCCGAAATCATTCCATCGGGGTTTAAATTGATGCCAATAAATCCCACCTTTTTCCCATTATATTCCTTTATTATATAAGGTAGAAATTCGCCCTCTAATTTTGTGCCTTTAAAATCATAATTAGCAGATAACTTGGTGGCATTTAATTTTTTGTAAAATGTGGCAATACTGTCAATACCTATATCAAACTCATGATTACCAAGAATTTGAATATCATATTTCAGACTATCCATTAATTGAAATTCAACTTTTCCGCCAAATTTAGAGAAATATAGCGTACCCTGCACTGCATCGCCAGCATCAATAAGCACTACATTTTTTTGAGCATTACGAACGCTATCAATAAGTACTTTACGCCTTAGGATTCCCCCTTTGCCATCAAAATCGGGATCAATCTGGCTATGGGTATCATTAGTCTGCAACAATATAAGATGTTCGCCACACGTGCCAGTCACAAAGCATATTAAAGCAATAGATAAAGCTAAAAAAATCTTTTTCATTATAGTAAATTTATTGTTATTTTTAGAAACTGTTTTATTATAATTTACGAATTTAGTGAATAACAAAAGTTTTCGCAACATTTTTTGTGGAATAATTCTTTTGTTTTACTTATTAGCATTATTTTATATATCTTCGCAATCTAAATTAAAAATTAATTTACATATATATACACGTTATGCAAAACGAAAAAGAGACTAAAGACGAGGAAATAGGAATCCCCGAGAATGCATTTCGGGAACTGGGTGCCGACGAAAAGTACATTCCAGTAATGCACCCCGATGCTATCCACCCCGAAGTGACACCCTACTCGGTGTCGATGGGGCTTATTATGGCTATAATTTTTAGCGCAGCAGCAGCTTATCTTGGGCTTAAAGTGGGACAAGTTTTTGAGGCGGCAATACCTATTGCAATAATCGCCGTTGGGCTTTCTGGAGCAACAAAGCGCAAAAATGCACTTGGACAAAATGTCATAATACAATCAATCGGAGCATGCTCTGGTGTTGTCGTTGCTGGCGCAATCTTTACGTTACCTGCTCTTTATATCTTAAAAGCAAAATACCCAGAAATTGCAGTAAATTTTCTTGAAATATTCTTTAGCTCAATGCTTGGTGGTGTACTTGGTATATTATTCTTTATACCATTTCGCAAATACTTTTGCGCCGATATGCACGGAAAATTTCCTTTCCCTGAAGCGACAGCCACTACTCAAGTACTTATTTCAGGCGAAAAAGCAGGAAACCAAGCAAAGCCACTTATCGTGGCAGGGCTTATTGGTGGTGCTTACGACTTTATCCTTTCAACCTTTGGCTGGTGGAGCGAAGTATTAACCACTAAGATAATGCCTTGGGGTGCCGAGATAGCAAATAGCACAAAAATGGTGTTTAAGATAAATACAGGAGCTGCTGTGCTTGGACTTGGTTATATAGTAGGACTCAAATATACTTTTATAATTTTTGCAGGTAGTGCATTTATATGGTGGGTTATCGTTCCGCTTCTTGGAATGAGCATGGCCGATGCACAACCCGAATTTATTTTTTCTAACTATGCACGATATATCGGTATTGGTGGTATAGCTATGTCGGGGGTTATTGGTATTATAAAATCATGGCCTATAATTCGTGATGCAGTGGGACTTGCTGGACGCGAAATGAAAGGTAAAGATAGTAGCAAAATCACCAAAATACTTCGCACTCAAAAGGATATTTCAATGAAAATTTTGGTATTTGCTCTTATTGCAGCACTCATTGTAACATTCTTATTTTTCTATTTTGGAGTAATTCATAATTTATTTCAAACGATTGTTGCATTTTCAGTAGTAGTTGTTATCGCATTCTTGTTTACAACCGTTGCAGCAAATGCCATTGCAATAGTTGGAACAAATCCTGTATCTGGAATGACTCTTATGACACTTATAATAGCATCAGCAATATTTGTAGCGATAGGGCTAAAAGGAGCGTCAGGCATTGCAGCATCAATGATTATTGGTGGCGTTGTGTGTACTGCTCTTTCTATGGCAGGAGGAATGGTTACCGACCTTAAAATAGGATACTGGCTCGGTAGCACTCCACGCAAACAGGAAACATGGAAGTTCTTAGGTACTTTTGTTTCAGCTGCTACCGTTGGAGGCGTAATGCTTATTCTTAATAAAGTATATGGATTCTCTGGTGAAGGCTCACTCTCTGCTCCACAAGCAAATGCTATGGCCGCAGTTATTGAACCACTAATGATGGGTGGTAATACACCTTGGCTACTTTACGGAGTTGGAGCTATTCTTGCTATTTTGCTTAACTGGCTTGGTATTCCAGCTCTTGCTTTTTCTCTTGGAATGTTTATTCCACTTGAACTCAACACTCCACTCCTCGCTGGGGGTATTATCAGTTGGTTTGTAAGTACACGTAGCAAAAATAAAGATGTCAATGCAGCTCGACAAGATCGTGGAACATTATTAGCCTCTGGCTTTATAGCTGGTGGAGCATTAATGGGTGTTGTAAGTGCTGGATTACGCTTTGGGGGATTTGAATATGTAAACGAGATGCCCGAATATCTTCTTCAAAGTATCGGAATCGGCGTATATGTTGCTCTTATTGCATACTTAATATGGGATAGCATGCGAGCAAAGAAAGCATAGGCTAAAATATGAATAGTCCCAAATAACCGTTACAAGTTAATATCACATCGTTAATCACAGTAAAAATTATTTTTACTGTGATTAACTTTTTCCCAACTTCGTCAATGTATTATTTTTAAGATGTTGTAATGCTATTACGAATCCCGTTAATCCATGCCTAAAATTAATATCGTCATTTAAGTATTTAAACGTTTCGTTCAATGATAAACATGAAATTTCTTTAACCACTTTTACTAAGTAAAGATAAACTCTGACTTTTCCATAGAATAGGCTACAGGATGAAATGCTGGCATTCAAGGAACACTGAATTACTTTATTGGCATCTATGTCCATCGAATATTAATATATTAAGTTATTGTAATTTAATCAGCTCTCTGTGTTGTGCTTGAATTAGAACTCGCTTGTCTAAACCTTATCTTATGGCTATCAAATGAATATCTAAATGATAATGATATGCCCCTACTGTCGTACTTGTTATAAACTTTCTCGTTTACATTTAAATAACTTCTTTCATAATACGTTGGGGCTATTTGCCGAGCAAAAAGGTCATTGCCTTCCAATGCAATTCTTATTTTCCGTTTGTTGAACACCGCAGCTATTCCAACATTTACATCTAATTGATATCCAGAGTTCAAATCATCTAACATCCATGGTGAATGGTAATTAGTGTCCATTAATAATCATGACTTAAGAATTATATATTTTCGATGATTTTGGAAGTTTTTGAGGATTTCTTTCAGAATGGAAGTAGCCAGATTAGAATTTGTCTTCGATAAATATATACAGATGCCTATTCGTCCATAAAATAGTCCAGCAGAGGATACATTTATATTTTGGAAAGAGTATTGCATCTTTGTCCTATTCTTATTTTGCTCTACTTTTTGCATCTGACCCAACATTGCTATTTTTAAAGTTTGATCTTACGACATTAAATAGATATTGAATACTGAAACTAATGTTCCGTGTGTCAAAATGGTTTCGACGCCATTCGCTTACGTTAGCAAATTTTGATTCCCAATATGGCGTAACACCACGTCTAAGTATATCAGAGCATTTAATTGATGCGATTAATCTATTTTTCACAAAACGACCCTTTATCCCTAAGGTTAACTCCCACATATCTCCAG
>JAVWYO010000040.1:0-18975 GCA_036661515.1 Muribaculaceae bacterium
AGCCTTCGAAAACTTTCCCATCAATGCTTGGTTTATAATATTTTTATCGTATATTTGTCGCACATTTTCACGATGTATTATTGCTTCTCTTGTTATATAGCAATAATCTTTATCCGAATATTTCACAACTTGTATTTTTATTTACTACGATACTTAATGTGTGCAGTAAGACAATCCCGTTATACTGCAAAATCACAAACTATATTATATGTATAACATATTAGAACTTAATGCTATGGCGCAACCTGAATTAATAGGTATCGCCAATTCTATGGGACTTAAAAAGATCGACACAATTGAAAAAGATGAGCTTGTCTATAAAATCCTTGATCAACAAGCTATCGATATGGCACAGGCTTCTGCGTCAAATGCTCCTGAGAATAATAAACGCACGATGAGAGGACGTAAACCTAAAGCTCAAAAAGAAGAAAAGGTTGCGGTAGAAAAGCCTATTGTTGCAAAAGCAGATGAAAAAGCCAGCACTGAAAACAAAAGTGACAGCAATCAACACAAAAAAATTGAGGCTAAACCAGCTAAAAATGCAAATGTGGCTGAGAACGCAGATCAAGAGACCAATCCCAAAGATAAAAAGAAAAGATTCACACGAGATGAGCCTACTAATAGAGAGCAAAATAAGCAACCTATTAAAGCTACAAGTGAACTTGAATTATTCAGTGATGAGCAAAAACAAGTAAGTGACATCAATCAGAAAGATGAGCCAGCTGAGCAAAAACAACCTTCAGCACCAATTGCTGAAAATGTAAAGACACCAGCACAACCAACGCCACAACCAACGCAAGCTCAACCACTAAACGAAAATATTAATAAGCCAACGCCATCGTTAGGGGCATTTTTCCCTAAAAGCGAGAAAAAATTATTTGTTCCTCGTTCACAACGTGAAAAAGAAGAAGCAATAAGAGCCGCCGCAAAGGCTGCCGAAGAAGCGGCTAATGCACCTATATTAATACAGGAACCACAAGCTGAAAAGCCTATTCAACAGCAAAATCAGAATCCGAATCCGAACCAACGTCAAAGGCAAAATCCAAATCAGAACCCAAATCAAAATCAGCGCAATAATCAGCGTAATAATCAAAATCAAGGTCGTCAACAGATGATGCAACAACCTCAACAGCAAGTTGCACCACAACCCGATCCTTATGACTTTGAAGGTATTTTAAATGGCGCTGGAGTTCTTGAAATTATGCCCGATGGATATGGATTTCTTCGTTCTTCGGATTATAACTACCTCACTTCACCCGATGATGTTTACGTTTCTCAATCTCAAATCAAAGCAAACGGACTAAAAACAGGTGATGTTATAGAAGGTCCTATACGCCCTCCTAAAGAAGGCGAAAAATATTTTCCTCTTTGCAAAGTAGAACACATAAATGGACGTTCTTCTGAATTTGTACGCGACCGCGTACCATTTGAGCATTTAGTTCCTTTATTCCCAGAAGAAAAATTTGATCTTACAAGTGGACATTACTGCAATTTATCAACAAGAATCGTTGACATGTTCTCCCCTATTGGTAAAGGGCAACGTGGACTAATTGTTGCACCACCTAAAACTGGTAAAACTGTTCTTCTTAAAGATATTGCAAACGCTATTTCGGAAAATCACCCCGAAACATACATGATTATCCTACTCATTGACGAACGTCCAGAGGAAGTTACCGACATGGCGCGTAGCGTTAATGCCGAAGTTATTGCCTCGACTTTCGACGAGCCTGCCGATAGGCACGTAAAGATTGCTAATCTTGTTCTTGAAAAAGCTAAACGCATGGTAGAATGTGGCCACGACGTGGTAATCCTTTTAGATTCTATTACACGTCTTGCTCGTGCTTACAACACCGTATCACCTGCATCGGGTAAAATACTTTCTGGTGGTGTTGATGCAAATGCGCTACAAAAGCCTAAACGATTCTTTGGAGCTGCTCGTAACATAGAAAATGGTGGTAGTCTCACAATCATAGCTACGGCACTTACCGAGACTGGTTCTAAAATGGACGAAGTAATCTTTGAAGAATTTAAAGGAACTGGTAATATGGAACTACAATTAGATCGTAAACTTTCAAACAAACGCATGTTCCCAGCAGTTGACATCATTGCATCAAGCACGCGTCGCGATGATTTACTCCTTAGCCCCGACACGCTCAACCGCATGTGGATACTTCGTAGATTCCTTTCTGATCGCAACTCTATTGAGACTATGGAATTTATTCGCGATCGCATGGAGCGCACGCGTAATAATGAGGAGCTACTCCTAACGATGAACGATTAAAATACTCTCCTATATACTCATAAAGCGCCTGCCAAAGACAACTTTCGGCAGGCGCTTCATTTTGTAAACGACTAATGCAAAAATAGGGTAATTTATATCCCTGTTTTAAAAAAATTAAAATATTTTTTACTGTGATAAGATTAATGTTTAATCCGAAAAAAAACTTTACCTTTGTAAGTAATATATGACACGAGAAATAATACATAAAAGTTTAGCCTACTATGCTTGTCGGCCGCAATCGTTTACAAGCAGATTTTCGTCGGCTATTCACGTCTTATAAGTCAATCAGAAACACTATGTTATGGTTGGCTTTTTTTGTATTTTTCAATAATATGCTATTTAATTCTGAACTCTTATTTTTTATAATATGAATAGCGAAAGTTTAGTATCTATTTCCGACTTTTCTAAGGACGAAATATTAGATTTACTTGGTGATGCACACTATTTTGAAGAGCATCCCAATCAAAAATTACTTGAGGGCAAGGTTATTGCAACATTATTTTTTGAACCTTCTACCCGCACACGATTAAGTTTTGAAACTGCGGTTAATAGACTTGGTGGACGCATCGTTGGATTTTCTGATGCAAATACCACAAGCTCATCAAAAGGAGAAACGCTCAAAGACACAATAATGATGGTGAGTAACTATGTTGACCTCATTATTATGCGCCATCATCTTGAAGGTGCTGCACGCTATGCGTCAGAAGTGTCGCCAGTTCCTATCATCAATGCTGGCGATGGAGCTAATCAACACCCATCGCAAACGATGCTTGACCTTTATTCCATTTATAAAACTCAAGGCACACTTGAAAATCTAACAATCACTCTTGTCGGCGACTTAAAATATGGACGCACTGTGCATTCATTACTTATGGCAATGTATCACTTTAATCCAACATTCAATTTTGTTGCATGTGATGAATTAAGAATGCCAAATGAATATAAAGAATTTTGTGAATCTCACAATATTAAATATACAGAGACTGCTGATTTCTCAGAAGATGTAATTAATAAAAGTGATATTTTATATATGACGCGTGTACAACGCGAGCGCTTTACCGACCTAATGGAATATGAAAAAGTAAAGAACTTATACACTCTTCATAACTCAATGCTTGAGACGAGTAAAGAAAATCTAAAAATTCTGCATCCGCTACCACGTGTAAACGAGATAGACTATGATGTTGATGAAAATCCTAAAGCATATTATTTTAATCAAGCTAAAAATGGGCTTTATGCTCGACAAGCAATTATATGTAAGGTGTTAGGAATTAATCTTAATAAGGAGGGCATGAAATGAATAAGATAAAAGATGAACAACTCGCTGTAGCAGCACTTGAAAATGGGACTGTTATTGATCACATTCCAGCTCAATCATTATTCAAAGTAGTAAATCTACTCGGCATATCAAAATTAAATCATAGTGTAACCATCGGTAATAACTTAGACAGTCACAAATACGGAAAGAAAGGCATTATAAAAATTGCTGACGTATATTTTACTGAAGATGTTGTAAACCGTATTGCTCTTATTGCACCAAATGCAAAAATTAATATTATTCATGACTTTGAAGTAGTGAATAAGTACACAGTAGCACTCCCCAATGATATTATTGGCATTGTAAAATGTAGCAATCCTAAGTGCATAACTAATAATGAACCAATGAAAACCCATTTTCATGTAATTGATCATGATAATGTCATTATCAAGTGTCACTACTGCGAGCGCTCTGTTACTAAAGACGAAATTGAAATTAAATAACTATATATGAAGATAAATTGGAAACCCGGAACTATGATATATCCTCTTCCTGCCGTGCTTGTTACTTGTGGCGCAACTTTAGAGGAATATAATGTTCTAACGCTAAGCTGGGTAGGTACTTTATGCACTAACCCACCAATATGTTACATCTCAGTACGTCCTGAGCGTCATAGTTATGAAATAATAAAACGCAACATGGAATTTACCATTAATCTCACCACTGAAGATATGGCACAAGCTACTGATTGGTGTGGAGTTCGCTCTGGGAAAGATTATAATAAATTCAAGGAAATGAACCTAACGCCTGTTAAAGGGATAGAAGTTGCATCACCATATCTGAAAGAATCGCCACTTTCAATAGAATGTAAAGTAAGAGAAATAAAGCAACTTGGCTCTCACGATATGTTTATAGCTGATGTTATAAATGTAATAGCCGATGACAAATATATAAATCCCGCCACCGATGCTTTTGAACTTGACAAAGCTAAGCTAATGGCATACTCACACGGACAATATTTCAAGATTGGTGAACCAATAGGCAAATTTGGGTGGTCGGTACAAAAACAAAAGAATAAATATTAATTATAAACCATTACTGATTTATGGAGAAAGAACATTTAATTTTCGACATTATTGAGCGTGAACATCAACGCCAAAAAAAAGGGATTGAACTAATAGCTTCCGAAAACTTTGTAAGCGACCAAGTCATGCAGGCTATGGGTTCATGCCTCACAAATAAATATGCAGAAGGCTATCCTGGTCACCGATACTATGGCGGTTGTCAAGTCGTTGACGAAGCCGAAAACATCGCTATCGACCGCCTTAAATCTCTGTTTGGTGCTGAATGGGCAAACGTTCAACCACACTCGGGAGCACAAGCAAATATGGCAGTATTCATGGCAACGCTTAATCCTGGTGATAAATTTCTTGGGCTTAACCTTTCTCATGGTGGACACCTTTCTCATGGTTCTCCTGTAAACTTTTCAGGACTTGTATTCAATCCTCTTGAATACAATGTAACAGCAGATACTAACTTAGTTGACTATGACCAATTAGAAGAAGTTGCACGTCGTGAAAGGCCTAAATTAATCATTGGTGGAGCAAGTGCATATTCACGCGAATGGGACTATGCTCGCATTCGTAGCATAGCCGACGAAATTGGTGCTATATTTATGTTCGACATGGCACACCCTGCTGGACTTATCGCTGCTGGCATTCTTAATAACCCAGTAAAATATGCTCATATCGTTACTTCTACTACTCATAAGACTCTAAGAGGACCTCGTGGTGGTATCATAATGATGGGAAAAGATTTTGATAATCCTTTTGGCAAAAAGACTGCTAAAGGAGAGATTCGTAAAATGTCATCTCTTCTTGATTCTGCCGTATTCCCAGGAGTACAAGGAGGACCGCTTGAACATGTAATTGCAGCAAAAGCAGTAGCTTTTGGAGAAGCATTACAACCATCGTTCAAAGAATACCAACATCAAGTTGTAAAGAATGCACAAGCTATGGCACAAGCACTCACCGATAAAGGCTATAAGATTGTTTCTGGTGGAACAGATAACCATTGCATTCTTCTTGATTTACGTTCTAAATTTCCTAATCTTACAGGTAAAGTTGCCGAAAGAGTACTTGTAGAAGCCGACATAACTGCTAATAAGAACATGGTACCATTTGATAGCCGTTCTCCATTTCAAACTTCAGGTATCCGACTTGGGACACCAGCAATCACAACACGTGGCGCCAAAGAGCCACTGATGGGCGAAATAGTAGAGATGATAGACACCGTTCTTTCAAATCCAGAAAGTGAATCTATTATTAAAGCCGTTAGAGAGAATGTAAACATTACAATGGATAAATATCCTATGTTTGGATATTAAAATTAATATCATAACATTTAAAAAATGAGGTGAATTACTATAATTGTAATTCACCTCATTTTTATTAAGTATTAGAGAATACGAAATCTAATATTCATTCCATGCTTTAATCTCGATTTTGTCCATTGGGATTTCGGTAAATGCTTCTATAAATGTTGCTGCAAGTCGAGCATTTGTAATCAGTGGAATATTTAAGTCGATTGCTGCGCGACGTATCTTATAACCATTTGTTAGTTCCGCTGATGAAAGATTCTTAGGAATGTTGACGACTAAGTCAATCTGCTTTTTATGGAGCATATCGAGTGCTTGTGGTTGCTTGTCGCTTTCACTTGGCCAGTACACTTTTACTGCTGGAATACCATTATCGGTTAGATATTGGTGAGTTCCGCCAGTTGCAAAAAGGTTATAACCTTTGTCATAAAGTTTTTGTGCAGAGTCGAGCATGTCGGCTTTCATCTTAGCTGTACCAGTACTTAAAAGAATCGTTTTCTTTGGAACTCTATATCCTACCGAAAGCATTGATTTTAGGATAGCTTCGCTTGTGTCCATTCCAATACAACCTACTTCGCCAGTTGATGCCATGTCAACACCGAGAACTGGGTCAGCTCCTTGAAGTCGTGAGAATGAGAATTGAGATGCTTTAATACCTACGTAGTCGAGGTCAAAAACGCTCTTGTTTGGCTTCTCGACTGGAATGCCGAGCATTACTTTTGTGGCAAGATCAATGAAATTAATCTTTGTGACTTTAGAAACGAATGGGAAACTTCTTGATGCACGAAGATTACACTCAATTACTTTAATATCATTGTTTTTTGCAAGATATTGAATATTAAATGGTCCTGAAATATTTAGTGCTTTAGCAATTTGACCACTGATTTTCTTGATGCGTCGCATCGTTTCTACATATAGCTTTTGTGGAGGAAATTGAATTGTTGCATCACCAGAGTGAACGCCAGCAAATTCTATGTGTTCAGATATTGCATATAGCTTTACCTCGCCATTTTGAGCAACGGCATCCATTTCAATCTCTTTAGCATTTTGAATAAATTCGCTTACTACGACAGGATATTTCTTTGATACGTTAGTAGCAAGTTGCAGGAAGCGTTCAAGCTCTTCATCGTTGGAACAGACATTCATTGCTGCTCCCGATAGAACATAAGATGGACGAACAAGGACAGGATATCCTACTTCGGATACAAATTGAAAAATATCATCAAGTGACACAAGTTCTCTCCAACGTGGTTGGTCGATACCTAAATCGTCGAGCATTGATGAGAATTTATGGCGATCTTCAGCGTTATCGATGTCTTTAGCTTGTGTTCCAAGAATATGAACATCTTGCGCATCTAAGCGTGTGGCAAGATTATTAGGAATTTGTCCGCCAGTAGATAATATTGTGCCGTGAGGTTGCTCAAGGTCAATAATATCCATTACTCGTTCAAATGTCAACTCATCAAAATATAGTCTATCACACATATCGTAGTCGGTAGAAACGGTTTCGGGGTTGTAATTTATCATTACAGAGCGCCAGCCCTCTTTTTTTACCGTCAACAGTGCATTTACGCTACACCAGTCGAACTCTACGGAGCTACCAATACGATAAGCCCCAGAGCCAAGTACAACAATAGAACGGTGATCATGAAGATATGTAATATCGTTTTCGGTTCCGTTATATGTAAGATACAGATAATTTGTCTGTGCTGGATATTCGGCAGCGAGAGTGTCAATTTGCTTAACAACAGGAACTATACCGAGACTCTTGCGTAGGGCTCTAACTTCGAGATTAACACCTTCGGCATCAATCATTTCCTCTTTAAGAACGGCACGCCCTATTTGGAAATCAGAAAATCCTTGTGATTTTGCTTGACGAATCAAATCCTTAGGTAGAATGTTTATTGTATCAAATTTCTCAAGTTCCTTGGCGGTTTCCATAAGGTTGTTTAGCTTATGAAGGAACCATTTATCTATTTTAGTTAAATCGTGAATTTGATCTACCGTATAACCTTGTCGGAATGCTCGTTCAATAACGAAAATACGCTTGTCGGTAGGAGCTTTAAGAGCCTTATCAATATCTGGAATGGCGATAGCCTTGTTCTCAACAAATCCGTGCATTCCTTGCCCTATCATGCGTAATCCTTTTTGGATTGCTTCTTCAAACGTACGGCCTATTGCCATCACTTCGCCAACTGACTTCATAGAAGAACCAATCTCACGATTTACGCCATGAAATTTACCTAAGTCCCAACGAGGAATTTTGCATACTATATAGTCAAGTGCAGGTTCAAAAAATGCTGAAGTCTCTTTTGTTACCGAGTTTTTAAGATCGAATAATCCGTATCCAAGACCAAGTTTAGCAGCAACAAATGCAAGTGGATACCCAGTAGCCTTTGATGCGAGAGCCGAGCTTCGACTAAGACGAGCATTAACTTCGATAACACGATAATCGGTCGATTTAGGATCGTAAGCATATTGTACATTACATTCGCCAACAATTCCTATGTGGCGAATAATCTTTATAGCGAGCTTACGCAGTAAGTGATAATCCTCATTAGATAAAGTCTGCGATGGTGCTACAACTATGCTTTCGCCTGTGTGGATACCAAGTGGGTCAAAGTTTTCCATATTGCACACAGTGATGCAGTTGTCAAATCGGTCACGAACTACCTCATATTCTATTTCTTTCCACCCTTTTAACGATTTCTCAACAAGGACTTGTGGTGAAAATGATAGAGCTTTCTCAACAAGTGCTTTTAATTCGTCATCATTGTCACAGAATCCGCTACCGAGACCACCGAGAGCATAAGCGGCACGCACTATAACAGGATATCCCAAATTCTTTGCAGCCCGTTTAGCATCTTCAACTGAGTTTACAGCTTCACTCTTAATTGTTTTTATATCAATCTCATCAAGTTTATTCACGAAAAGTTCACGGTCTTCTGTGTCCATAATAGATTGCACAGGAGTACCAAGCACTTCGAGATTATACTTTTCAAGTATTCCACTTTTAAAAAGTTCAACGCCACAATTTAGCGCCGTCTGCCCACCAAAAGCGAGCAAAATGCCTTGTGGCTTCTCTTTAGCAATAACTTTTTCAACAAAATAAGGAGTTACTGGTAAAAAGTAAATTTTATCAGCAAAACCTTCCGACGTTTGTACAGTAGCTATATTAGGATTTATAAGAACTGTTTCAATATTTTCTTCTTTAAGTGCCTTTAGAGCTTGCGAACCAGAATAATCAAATTCTCCAGCTTCACCAATTTTTAATGCTCCAGAGCCGAGCAATAATACTTTTTTTATATCTTTTCTATTCATAGCAGGTTGTTTAATTTTTGGCACTTCTATTATAGCAACTTAATAAATTCATCAAAAAGGAATTCTGTATCTTTAGGTCCGCTACTTGCTTCGGGGTGAAATTGAGCGGAGAAAAATGGCTTGCTTTTGTGTCTAATACCTTCGTTAGTGCCATCATTCATATTTATAAATAGAGGTTCCCAGTCATCGGGAAGAGAAGCATTATCAACGGCATATCCATGATTTTGAGAAGTAACAAAGCATCGATTAGTTCCAACTTCTCTTACAGGTTGGTTATGACTACGATGTCCATATTTTAGCTTATATGTAGATGCACCAGCAGCTTTTGAAAGCAGTTGATTTCCCATACAAATACCACATATAGGTTTATCCTCTTTTATAGCTTTGCGAAGTATTTCGACAGTTTTGTCAGCAAAATCGGGATTACCAGGACCGTTAGAAATAAAAAGTCCATCATATTGCATATTCGTGTAGTCGTAGTCCCAAGGAACTCTCACTACTTTCACACCACGCTTAGTGAGGCATCTAATGATGTTATGCTTTACTCCACAATCTACAAGGACAACTGTTTTATTCCCGTCTCCATGTTCTTCAACTTTAGAACAACTAACTTTAGCAACAAGATTTTCTTTGTTAGGATCATAAAAATCGATGTCTTCACCCTCTTCAATGGTGATTTTCCCCAGCATAGAACCACTTTCGCGCAACTTCTTAGTAAGCGCGCGAGTATCGATACCAGATACTCCAACGATATGTTCAGCATTAAGCCAATCACTTAGGCTTTGTTCAGCTTGCCAGTGGCTATGTTCCCAAGAATAATCTTGACATAAAATAGCCTCGCAGTGAATTTTTTCACTTTCAAGATGTTTGCTCACATGATTTTGTTGCTGACATGGTGGAACACCATAATTTCCAAGAATAGGAAAAGTTGTGACTAAAATTTGTCCCGAATAAGATGGGTCGGTTAGACTTTCAGGATAGCCCGTCATTGCAGTGTTAAACACCACTTCACCCGCGCAGGGTTTTTCATAACCGAAAGTATAACCTTGATAGGTTGTACCGTCCTCCAGCGTAAGAATAGCCTTTTTTGTCTCTCGCATACGACAGAATGTTGTTTTTTTAGAAAGATTTGTGGTTTACAAGATTTCTATCGAGAAAACCATGCAAAGTTAATCAAAATAGGGAACATTGCCAACAGCAATAGAGAGTTTCTTAAATATTAATTATAAAAATATGATTTTATAGTGCGAATACACGTATTTATATCTACTTGTTATATAGATAGTTAACAAGGGTACGCACTGTACGCACAGTACGCACCCTTTTTGCTATAATGTTGAAATTGTGAGTGTTACAAACATACGCACTTCACTACAAATTTTATGTATAAAAAAGAGAATTGATGGTAAAATAATTATTTTGAATTAGTGAACGATAAATACCATAAAATGACGTAAATTTGCAGTCTAAAATTTTGAGGTATGTTAACAACGTTTTTTAATGGTATAAGCTTTCAAGAAATAATAAGTGCATTTATTGTACTATTTGCTGTTATTGATATTGTGGGATCAATTCCTATAATTATAAATTTGAAACAGAAAGGTAAGAAAGTTGATGCAAGAAAGGCAACATTATTGTCATTTGCATTGATGATAGGATTCTTTTATGGTGGTGATTTAATGCTGAAGCTATTTCATGTAGATATTCAGTCATTTGCCGTTGCGGGAGCACTGGTCATCTTTCTGATGTCACTTGAAATGATATTAGATGTAGAGATTTTTAAAAATCAAGGTCCTATAAAGGAAGCAACATTAGTACCGCTCGTATTTCCACTCTTAGCTGGTGCAGGAGCATTTACTACACTCCTATCACTACGTGCTGAATATGCCAATATAAACATTGTCATAGCACTTATTCTTAATATGGGTTTTGTGTATTTTGTAGTGCAAATGACAGATACAGTTGAACGTTTTTTGGGAAAAGGAGGAATATACATGGTGCGTAAGTTCTTTGGTATTATCCTTCTTGCAATATCGGTGAGACTGTTTATGTCGAATATTACGTCTCTAATAGAAACGTTTTAACGCTTTATTTAAGACTCATTTCCATTAATACAGGATTGTGGTCGCTCCACACTTTTGATGCAGAATAATAGCGTTTCCCAATAATCTTTGATGATGTAAATACATAGTCGATTCTCATTAATTTTAGGAGATTGCGATATGTGTATCCATATCCGCTACCGCATTCAATAAAGCCATCACTTAGTAGTTGAGCTATTGTGTGATATTCATAGGTAGATGGCATGGCGTTGAAATCGCCACATAAAATTACAGGATAAGGCGATTTTTGTACAAGTTTTGCAATAAAAGAGGCTTGAGACGTTCTCTTTTTTGCATTGCTTAATAGTGAAGATTCTATTATATCAATTGCTCCTGAAGCATCTATATTTTGCTTACGAGCTATTGCAATATCTTGATTAAAATTTGTTGATTGAAGATGTAAATTAAAAATTCTTATTGTGGTATTATCATGCTTTATATCGCAATACATTGCGCAATTATGAGAATCCTTAAAAGAAATATACTTTGAGTTGATGATTGGATATTTACTATAAATAGCAACGCGAGTACCTTTATTATTTCGAGGTATTATTGAATGAGTGTAATATTCATTAAAAGTGAGATTAAGACTGTCGAGATTAAAATTTCCTATACTTGAATATTCCTGCATGCACAATATGCCAACATTAGAATCTTGCATAAAATTTGCAATTTTCTTTGCAGAATAGCCACTGTAATCATTATTGAAACTGTGTACGTTATATGTGGCCACCTTTAAATCGTAGGCCGATTTATTAGTAGAGTTGAATTGAAACATAGCTGATAGGAATGCCCAATTGGATAATATTGCAATAATAGGAACGATTGCCCAAAAGCGCCACCTAAAAGACCAATAAATAGCTATTAATAAATTAAATAATAAGACTGCTGGCATGCCAATAGCTATATATACAAGAAAATATGAGTGGTTAGGATTAGGATATAATCCTCCTATAATCGTTATAATTGCTATAATTATAGTGATTATAACAAGAATTGAATAACCTACTTTTTTTGCAGCTTCTTTCCCCATAATATTATGCTCTTTTTGCCTTTTCCCATGCTCCACTACCCTTTTTACGACGAAGATAGAAGAATCCGCTTATTACGTTCGTGTTCATGAAAATGAAGTAATATGGAATGTAGAGGATTTTATTTTTTATTGATTTCTTTGAAAGATAATAGCCCCAATATCCCATTGCATAGAATATGGCTTGCAATATCAGTATGACAATATATGTAGTGTTTTGTGGTGATATTGTTACTATTGCAATATTTAATGGAATTAATAGAAATAATAAAACAGGTGTTATCGACCATCGCAAGACTCGATGTGAAATGTATTGGAAACTCATTATTCCATATTTAAAGATATTGAGTAAGGCTCTTAACCTATAAATAGACTGTATACCTCCTGCAGCTATTCTCACCTTTCGTTTTTTCTCCTCATTCATATCAGCCGACCCATTTTCAATGGCGTAGGCTTTGGCACAATATGCAATCTTGTACCCACGTTGAGCAATACGCATTGATAGAATAAAATCATCGAGAAGTGTATCATTTTCCATTGTTTCAAATAGCTCTCGGCGTATAGCAAATAATTCGCCAGCAGCACCAATAGCAGTACACAGTTGCGAATCAAGCGATTTAAGAGCAGATTCATATTTCCAATATATTCCTTCACCACCAGCCGCAGCATTATCTTTTTGTTGAATTGCAATACGCTTTTCACCAGCAACGCACCCCACGTTAGGATTACTAAAGCATGATACTATTTCATTTATAGCGTCCTTGTTAATCATAGTATTAGCATCGGTAAAAATGACTATTGGAGTATGGATGAATGGCATGCCACGATTAATGGCAGCCGTCTTACCTTGTCGTTGTGGTTGATGAAGAATTGTTACTTGTTGATAGGCTGATAATTTCTCATTTGTGGCATCATTACTGCCATCAGTAATCCAAACGATATTAAAATGTTTGCTTGGATAATTTAAAGCAAGAGTATTTTGCATTTTTTCATCAACGACATCTTCTTCGTTATATGCGGCAATAAGGAGTGTAACATCTGGTGTAACATTATCTTCAACTATCACTTTATCTTTATGAGCTAATGACTTGATTTTTACTAATATCCACAGCAATATACCATAGCCAATATATGTGTAGAAGACTACTGCGATACTTACCCAAAATAGAATTTTTAATATGAACATAATGGTATCATTTATTTAAACATACAAACTTAATAAAAATAATCTTCAATTACCTTAATTTATTAGGATCAATAATAGACTACGTAATAAAATTAATTGTATCTTTATAACAAATAAAAATAGAATACCACATGGAAGATTTTTTCAACATTGTTGATTATATCATATATATTATTTTTGCGATAAATGTTATTTATCTTTTTATATTCAGTGTCATCTATATTTTTGCTAAGAGTAAAAAGTATGCGCATGTCGTGCCCACAAAACGAATTGCGATATTAATACCCGCATATAAGGAAGACGCTGTTATCATGAGTAGTGTGGAATCTTGTATTAATCAAGAATATCCAAAAGAGCTTTATGACACAGTTGTTATTTCGGATCAAATGAGTGATGATGTAAATGATGCCTTAAAGGATATGCCAGTAAAATTAGTGCAGGTATTCTTTGAGAAAAGTACTAAATCAAAGGCTCTCAATTTTGCAATGGCAGAGATATCTAATAATTATGATATAGCTGTGATACTTGATGCCGATAACATAATATCGCCTACTTTTCTTAATGAAATAAATGATGCTTTTGTGGCTAATACCGATATTGAATATCTTCAAGCTCATCGCGTTGCCAAAAATACAAATACCGATATGGCCTACCTTGACGCAATAAGTGAGGAAATTAATAATTCGATATTTCGTATGGCACATTCTGCGATAGGGTTATCTGCTGCACTAATAGGCTCAGGAATGGCATTTAAATATAGCTTATTTAAAGAAATAATGCTTTCGATTGATGCTATTGGTGGTTTTGATAAGGCACTTGAACTAAAACTTTCATTTGAGAACCGACGTTCATGCTATCTTCATAATAGCCGAGTACTTGATGAAAAAGTACAATCGTCAAACGATTTTTCACGTCAACGAAGTCGATGGCTTTCAGCTCAATATCATTATTTCTTTAGGACAGTAAAGTATTTACCATCTGCAATAAAAGATAGGAAATGGAATTTTTGTGATAAATTATTTCAGCAAATATCCATTCCTCGACTTCTATTATTAGGTGGAATATTTAGTATTACTATAATTGTGTCATTGGTGTCATTATCAGCCGCAATTAAGTGGTGGGTATTACTTGGCTTGCTATTTATCTCATTGTTTATGGCAATTCCACGCTCCCTATATAAGCGTAGAATATTCTCAGCAGTAATCAAACTACCATATTATTTTATCATATTTTTTGGAACATTGTTTCATCTTCATAAAGCTAACAAAACATTTATTCATACTACTCATGGAATAAAGGGTGAATAATTAAAAACTTATGCCATTATGATATTAGGATCATTTATTGATAATATATTTAAAACTGATGATACCACTCAATCGATATATACGAATGATGGGCTATCGGTAATGTTCTGTGGAAATGTGTATAATAAGCACGAAATAGGGTTTGACAATAATGAATCTAACGCATATATTGCCTATCTGCTTTATCAAAAAGGACTAAAAACGCTTTCAAAAATTGATGGCTCATTTACTATAGTCATAAAAGATGGCGTGACCACCATTATTGTACGTGACCACCATGGCACACATAGTCAAATCTATTATAATAAGAATAGCTATGCAACATCTTTAAGCGACCTTTGTAATACAGTGGGATTTAAAAATGATATTGATTATTCTTCGCTATGTTCTTTTCTTAATATTGGATATATAGCAACTGATAGGACTGCATTTAGAGATGTGAAGAAACTTGCCGCAGGGACTGCTCTAATTGCTACAAAAGGCCAGTTTAAAAGCATAAAACTTTTTGAAGCTAATTTTACTCCTGCACAAAGCGATAAATCACTCGATGAATTATCTGAAGAATATGGCGCACTACATCGAGCAGCTATCAGTCGTCGCATTGGTAATAGCCAAAACGTTGGTATATTACTAAGTGGCGGTTATGACTCTGGGTGTAATCTTGCGGCATTAAGGGGTATATATAATGGTGAAGTCAATTCATATTCAATAGGTTTTAAGGGTGATAATTGGTCGGAATTGCCACTGGCTCGTTGCATGTCGGATACTTTTGGTACAACTCATCATGAATATGAAATTTCGGGCGATGAGATAGATGCTTTGCCCGAAATAGTAAAGCATCTTGGCGATCCCTTTGTTGAAGGTGGACTGATGGTGAATTATTGTGCAATGCGCATGATTGGAGTCAATAAGCCAAGTATAATACTTGGTGGCGATGGTAGTGACCAATATTTTGGGACTTCAGGGCGTGAAATTGCTATTCATTGTCAAGCATCAAAATATGGAATGATGCCTTTGATTAAGGGAATAAATTCTATATTGAATAATAATATTTTTGAAAAAGATAATAAGGCTTACCGCATACGGTTTCAACTTGATAAAATAATAAATATTCTTCACGGAGATATGTTTGGAATACCAGAATTTATGCTTCGCAATATTGTTATTAATGATAAATATTCTCTAAGCCATAGTAGCGAGAAAATTCACACTTCAAGTTTTGAGGCACTATATACACAACATGCTATAATTTCAGATCTTGAAAAGATAATAAATCAAGTCATATTATTTAAAGCGTCGCGCATGGCGGAAATGTTTGGGAATAATATGGCATTCCCATTTATGGACAATATGCTATACGACTTTTTACAGCAGTTGCCTGTGAGTTTTAAATGCAGAGGTGAGAATGTTAGACGTATTTCACAAGGTGATAGCGAAGCAAAATTCCTCCTCAAATATCACTATAAACCACAACTACCGACAGAGATTACGACTAAAAAGAAACAAGGTGGATTTGCGCCTATGCCAATATTTTTTAGCGATGAAAAGCGTCGTAGGCGTATGGCTGAATATATCCTCAGTTCAGCTGTTATGGGTACATTTCTATGTCGCAATAACGTGGAAAGATTCTTGCATCAATATGAAAATGACATAAAAAAAGGTGGCAACTGGTTTTGGTATAGCCAAAACAAGGCTATTCAATACTTTAATTTACTTACTCTTGCAGTGTGGTGGGAAACTTACGTTAATTGCAATAACTCTGTAAAACTATGAGCGAGGTTAAGGTACTTGCAACAAAAAGCATAATATGGAGTGCCATTGAACGTTTTTCGGTTCAGGGAATGCAATTAATTCTTACAATTATAATTGCAAGATTCCTTATGCCTTCCGATTATGGATTGATTGCAATGCTGAGCATTTTTATGGCAATAGCACAAACATTTATAGATAGTGGATTTGCTAATGCACTCATTCAAAAAAAAGATAGAACAAATATTGACTATAGTACGGTTTTTTATTTCAATATTCTAATATCATTGGTTCTCTATTTTTGTCTATATTTATCATCACCAGCCATAGCTACATTCTATAACGAGCCAAAATTAGATTATATAACGAAGATTTTTGGATTAGTCATTATTATAAATTCGTTTGGCATTGTACAGCAAGCAAAACTCACTGTCGAACTTAATTTTAAGCGACAAGCACAAGCGTCGTTATTGGCAGTAATATTTAGTGGCGTAGCTGGCGTGTGGCTTGCTTATTCGGGATATGGCGTTTGGGCATTGGTGTGGCAAGCTCTATTGAATAATATACTAAGGGTATTGCTATTGTGGACATTTTCTAAATGGATGCCAATGATAGTATTTTCAAAACGTTCTTTTAATGTGCTTTTCTCTTTTGGGTCTAAATTACTTGGCTCCTCGTTATTGCATACAATTTATGTAAATCTTTATACCTTGATAATTGGTAAAATATTTTCAGCGGATATTTGTGGGTTATATAATCAAGCATATAAACTCTCAAATTTCCCTTCAAGTAATCTTACAAATATTATAGTACGCGCCATTTATCCAATTCAATGCCGTATGCAAGACGATAATGTTCAATTACGAGATACATACCTTAAATATCTACGCATGTCATGCTACGTTATATTTCCTGTTATGACTGCGTTTTGTGCATTAGCAAAGCCAGTAGTAATAATCTGTCTAAAAGATCAATGGCTACCAGTAGTACCATTATTGCAAATTCTATGTATTGCATATATGTGGACACCAATAATGCAAATTAATGGTTCAATACTGAATGTAAAAGGACGATCGGATTTATTTTTAAAAGCTGAAATTGTAAAAAAGATAGTTGCCTTTGGGATACTTATTGGGACAATTCCACTTGGCATTACTGCTATGTGTCTTGGCCTTGTTGCATATTCATTTGCCGACATGATTATAATATCATATTACACTAATAAGGTAATAAATATAACATTCTTTTCTCAATTAAAAAGCGTATTCCCAATAATACTACTTTCATTTTCAATGGGAGGAATAGTATATATTATCACGCTTATAATAGCTACTTCATGGATACAATTGTGCGTTGGCTCTATCGTTGGTATTACCTATTATGCAGCTATTTCTTATTTATTTAAATCACAAGAACTTAAATTATTATTATCTTTACATAAAAACAAATTATAAGATGAACTATAGAAGCATATCAGATTTAAATAGGACAATATTAAAACATTTGTATATTTTACCAAGAAATATTGATTTAATTGTTGGTATACCTCGTAGTGGAATGTTCCCAGCAAATCTATTGGCATTATATTTAAATAGGCCTATAACCGATTTAGATTCATTTGTAAATGGGCATATATATAAAGCTGGAGAAAGAGGCCGTTTTATAGACATAAAACAATTTAAAAATATACTCATTGTTGATGATAGTGTATCTTCAGGGTCTGCTATGCTAAAATGCAAAGAAAAAGTAAAACATCTTGAAAATACATTTGATATAAAATATGCAGCTATTTATGTTATTCCAGGTAAAGAAGATACCGTTGATTATATCTTTGATGTTGTCCCTCTGCCACGCTATTTTCAATGGAACATATTAAATCATGTAATATTAGAAAAGACATGTGTAGATATTGATGGCGTGCTATGTGTAGATCCTACTTCTCAACAAAATGATGATGGCGAAAAATATATAGATTTTGTCCTTAATGCAAAGCCGTTATTTATTCCTGGTGCTATAATTGGAACTCTCGTAACTTCCAGACTGGAAAAATATAGGAAAGAGACAGAGATATGGTTGGAAAATAATCATGTAAAATATAACAAATTAGTCATGTTAGATTTGCCAGATAAGGAAAGCCGAATAAAAGCAAATTGTCATGCTTCTCATAAAGCGAAAGAATATCAAAATACAATCTATTCTTTATTTATTGAAAGTTCTTTAGCACAAGCTATAGAAATTAATAAGATAACAAAAAAGCCTGTGCTTTGCACGGAAAATTTTGAAATGATATTTAATTCTCAATCTATTATGTATAACATTAGAAGTGGATAAACTTTTCCGCTTATTCGAAAAGTTATATTAAAG
>JAVWYO010000041.1:0-18206 GCA_036661515.1 Muribaculaceae bacterium
TGCGTACCGTGCGTACACCACCCAATGCCTTGTAAATCACGCATATAGCAATCGCGCACTGCGTACCACTATACCCAAAGCGAGGGAGCAACCATCAAAGTTGCTCCCTCGCTCCATTTTATTATCAAAATCAATAGCGCGGACGACGGTCAATCCAACGATAGATAGAATAAGCAATTATGAAATACACAACAGTTAGAAGCCACAACATAAGGTATTGATGCGACGTTTGCTCAAGCGTCGAGCCATTTGAATTCATGCGAACAAAGCCCTCCATTGCCCACACCGCAGGAATACAATCGCTAATTAAATACCAAAATGAATTCATAGCATATCGTGGCCACGACAACCCCGATAAAAATAAAAATATTATTGACGAGAACACTATTACCAAAAACGATGATTCACGCTCCCGCACAAACACTTGCAAAGTCATACCAAGAAATATTGAGGCAAAAAGATATGGAGTGATAAATATAAATATTTGTTCCATATTTGCAGCTACAGGAAATGAGAAAAATATTGGTACAAAATGTAATATATATATCGTTGGTATAATATAAACCGTGTAATAGCACAGTGCTTTACCAATCATAGTATTAAAAATACCAGTCTTTATCGAAACAGCATCAACCCCAATCTTACGAATACGTTCACGCTCATTGGCTCCAAGAAGGCATATTCCAAGAATAAGACTTTGTTGCAATATTAGGACAAGAATACCAGGCATCAAGAATGTTGCAAAACCCTGCTCTGGATTACCCATCGTTATCGAAAAACTCGGAGCTGGATTCCCAGTCATAGATTCAAGTCCTGGCGCTATTTCATTAATATTCGCAGTTTGCAATTTTGCCCCCATTTCCACAACGACATTTGTCAAAGCAACCAAAAATCCACGATACCTAATTAGCAAACTCATATCACTGAAAAAGCACAAATCAGCAACTTCACCACGCCCTATTTTTTGAGAAAACTCTTTAGGAAGATACAAAATACCATAACACTCCTTCTCATTCATCAAGCGCTTTGCCTCTTGTAGATTAGCACAATATGAAATGATATTTATATTTTGAGTAGCATCTACATTACGTGTAAATTCACGACTCAATGGCGTGCGAGCATCATCAACAACCACAACTGGCACTTCACGCACCAATTCCGTATTATAAATCAGCCCATAGACAATAGGATAAGCCGTAGGCAAAAGCAGGAAAAACACCATTACACCCATATTATGGAACACCGCACTAAACTCGTGTTTCCACACCATGAAAATATCAATCAATGAACGGCTAAATATGTTTTTGTGAATACTACTCATAATTCTAAGGTAAATAAACTGGATTTTTACATGCTCGCTTTAGTCGCCACACCATAGTCATAGCCACAAGAGGAAACACAAGTAATGCCGCATAATATATGCGTGAAAAATACAATGGAATACCATTCAACGCCTGATCAACATATATGAGAAAGTAGTACCTAATTGGAAGAATATAACTAAAAATAGCAAGGAAACCATACATATCATTAACAGGGAACGAAAAGCCAGCTACCGAAAATGATAAAACCCCAATTAATGAGCAAACACTCAAAGCAAGCCTTAGATTAGGCAATACGCTATAAATAAACACAGCAAACGACTGCGTTGCAACCACCATAAGTATAATTCCAGTAATCATATTCCAAGCATCTCCATTAAGAGGAAAATGATAATAACCAAAGAGCAATGACTGCATAAATACACCAACAACTGCAAAAATAATAGTCTGTGGTAACAATTTACCCCCTAAAGCTACAAATATAGAACCATTAGCATTTCTGAGCCAATCGCGAGAAGTATTATATTTGATTTCAGTTCCAATACTAAACACAGTTACAAGCAAAATCATTAGTGCCAAAATACATGGGGCAAAAGAATTTCCAAGATATATAGCATAACTCATCCACGGATTTCCAAGAGGATGCGTGTGCAATGAATATGGTTGCAACATTGGCATAATCTTATATTCTGGCATACCAACACTCGTAAGCACAGTTTTCACCACAGCCCCCGACGCAAGAACCGAAGTCATCTTAAAGCCCTTGAAAAGCAATGATCCAGGTACATAATACGTGAGATTTGTATAAAAAGAAATCTCAGGTTTACGACCAGCAAGGACTTTTTGAGAAAAATCACTGGGTATTATAAAGAACCCAAATATCTCACCACGTTGCATAGCATCACGAGCCTCAGAATAACTATTAAACTTATTCCTTATATCCACCATCTGCAATGAGCCAAGAGTACGCCCTATCTCGCGAGACATCTCGGTGTGATCTAAGTCAATAATAGCTGCTGGAACCTTCTCAGGCAATCCCGATTCCATAAGATTTAGTAGAAAAAAAGTCGTAGCAATAGGTATAACAATCATACACACCACATATAATGGGCGACGCACTAATTGTATCATTCCACGTTTTAACGACCTCCAAAAACCTGTTTCTATCATTGCCTTTACAGCTTATAAAATTATTTTTTAGTATCTAAGAGTATCGACATTCCAGGACGCAAATTAGCTATTTTCTTCGCCGGACGCATCTTTACTTGAAAAGTTTTGCTATCATACTCTCCCGTAGCCTTTGTCGCACTCCACACGGCATAGCTACCCATATCACGAATATAAAAAACCTTCATCGAAGTCTTCATATTATTAAGTCCTGGTATTAGCACCTCAACATCTTTACCCATAGTTAACATGTTAAGTAAGTCTTCACGAACATTAAATGTAATCCAAGTATCTTCAAGTTTCAAAACCGACATTATAGGCGCGCCAGGAGCAACAAGCTCTCCAATATTGGGATATATATCCGATATTTCGCCATTGCACGGAGCAACAAGATATTGATCTTCAAGAATAGACTCCACCTCTTTCACTCCACCTTTAGCAACATTTACCATAGCTTGTGCACTCTCTTTATCCTGCTTTTGCGCACCTTCTTGAGCCATGCTATACTGCGATTTTGCAGCCTTTGCAGCAGCAGTTGCCGCGCTAAATGCCGCTTGCGCCTCATCACGCTTTTGCTCTGAAACAACACCTTGTTTAAAGAGTGATTCCATACGTTCAAACGTCTTTTTAGTAATCGTTTCAGCAGCAATAGCCTGTTGCCATAAATCAAAAGCAGCATTTTTTATCTGGCTACGAGTTCCTGCGTCAACTTTTTGATTCTGAGCCGTTGCAACCGTCTGCATAGCTTCAGCCTGCATAAGTTTAGCATCTACAAGCGAAGAATGAATGCGAACAAGAGTATCACCTTTTTGCACCGGTTGCCCCTCTACAACAAAGAATTCAGCAACACGTCCAGGTAGTTTCCCCGATACCCTCACAGCCGTAGCATCAGCCTGCCCTTGAATAGTATCAGTTACAGGTCTAATTAGCAAAAATCCCACAATAGCAAGGCATATAACCACTGCGATAATTATCATTAATGCGGCGATAAGTGATTTATCTTTTGACTTAATTTCAATTTTATTTTCGTTATTATCCATGACCAGCATTTATTAATGGTTTTGTAATTTTTGTATTGATTAATAATTCATTGTGCCCAACACTTTCGACAAATAGACATTGCATAGCTGAATATCTATTGACGCATCAATCTCCTCGGCATTAGCTTTGAGCCAAGCAGTTTGTGCCTCCATAACATTATCGGCAGTTAGCATTCCTTCTTTAAAACCAAGCTGAGCTTGACGCAAATTTTCATTTGCTTTATCCATATTTTTCTTAGTTGCCTGATATGTTTTTATAGCCTCCTGCGTTTTAAATGCAGCTTGTGCTACTTGCAACTCAATCTTTTCCATTGCATTTTCAAGCTCAAGTCGTTGAATCACAACTCCACTCTTAGCAACACGATATTTATTATAATTCCCACCCCAGTGCCAAATAGGTATTTTCACCATAGCACCAACACTAAATGCTCCTGCAAATTCTTTCTTGAAGCCATTAAACATATTTGGATTTGAAAATGAATACATTCCCACTACTGCAATGTTAGGAAGTAGAGATGATAACGCTACTTTCTGCTTTTGCTCATAAATTTTAACAGCAAGTTCAAGCGACTGCACATCACTACGACGAGAATACACATCGTTCATATTATATTCGGTAGAGACGACCACTGGCTCAACTTGATTTTTGTTTTCATCTTTAAGTTTAAAAACTGAATTAATAGGTAGTCCACAAAGTTGCGCAAGCAACATTCGCGAAAGAGTTACTCCATTATCAACTTTTGTGAGATCGACCTGCGCTTGATTTAGTTTTACTGCTACACTCAGAGCATCAGCCTTTGTGGCAACACCCTCTTTAAGCATCGCATTAACATTAAAACTAAGCGAATCTAAAAGATTAGTATAACTTTCAGCAAGGCGTTTCTTTGCACTTAGTGATACTACCTGCCAATATGCAGCATCGACATTGTATATTATATCTTGAATTTTACTACTGCGCATCTTTGTCGATAATTCTTCGGCATATTTCGTAATTTCATTCATGGCTCTTATTTTTCCGCCCATATACACTGGTTGAGTAATGGTTATAGCACCAGCAAACACATTATGAATATCGTAAGTCATAGCCGACTTTGGAATTTCGGCAACCATTGATGGAATAGGATGTCCATTAGGACCAATTACTGGTTTCCCAGTAGCAGGATCCATTACAAGATTATATTTATAAGTACCCGTCTTAGGATCGAATGATTTTGTAGGGAGCAACTGGTCGCTATCAAATATTGAAAGCTCCTTTTGATTATACATATATGTGCCACTGAAGTCTATTGCAGGCAAATATGCAGCACGAGCTTCTTGCTTTTGATACTTAGAGCTCTGAATGCGTTCATCAGCAATACGTATCTCTTTATTGTTTCGTAATGCCATATTACGGCATGAGTCAAGAGATACTATCTGCATTTGAGAGTAACTACTTATAGCACACAGAAGCGACAAAAATAATATTGGTAATCGCATATACTTCATGAAATTTAATTATCTTACATTCAAATACAACTTAGCAAATATAACAATTTTTTATATTTGAAAGTTGCTTTAATTTAAAAATCATACAAATATACGTTACTTTCTGAAAAAGTGTATCTCTACACGAATTCCAGGTATAAATTTAGGCTAAATGGAATAGTTTTAGAGCCTATTTAGCAAAAGTAAAGCTACGAGAACTTAGCCTATAATTATCCGCAAAAGCCTCAACGGTGTATTGACCAGGATTGAGTGTGGTGTTAACGTCCCAATATATTTTAATATTAGGCATCTCCTCACCTGTGTATTCAACCGTTTTACAATCAGTATAAGGAACCTTTCCGCCCTCAAAAGTAAATGAACCTACGTTACCAAGTAGAGAACCTTCGGGGTTAGTTATGCGAATATATATCGTCTTCTCACCAACAGGCGTAGTATTATTTTGAGGAATAGTAAATGATACAACCAGTTGCTTTGCTTTAGTAATTTTCTTCTCAGCCTTTCCATTACCCTTTAGTGGTGCTAATGAAAGCCCTGTGATATTTAATTTTGCAGCAAGAGTAACTTTCTCAACAAGTACCGCATTCTTCTTTGATTCTTCATTAACACGACTACTAAGCTGTTCATTCTTATCCTTTATTTTGCTATTTTCAACTTTTAGCCCTTCGTTTTCTTTTCCAAGCTCATCAATTTGCGCAACATAATGACGCATAATATCTTTCAATGTAGCAATCTCACCTTGAAGTTCCTTTATACGTCTTGAACTTGTTATCTTAGATGTCTTTAGTTCCACTAATAATTTTTCAACTTTATCCTTAGCTTCTCCATATTTAGTAATAAGGGAATCGTTAGTAAGGTATTGAGTTTGACTCTCATAGTTCTTAAACTCAGTATTAAGCTGTTCGTATTCACCAGCCAACGAAAGTTGTTCGTTTTGAAGTTTTAATTGCTCATTGGCCAACTTTACGGCATTAGCCTCGTCATTAGTCGAGAATACCATATAAGCTAAGAATGCAATAATAGCGATTGCAACTGCAACGCCACCCCATATTAGAATTTTTTTAGTCATCGGTGTCATATAAATATATTTTGATTCTGCAAAGTTACTAAAAATGAGAGCAATTTGAAAATGAAAAAAATAATAATTCTTTTATGAATAAAAATAGTATATTTTGGTAATTGAATAAGTTTATTTATCTTTGCACTTGAGGTGAGTGACTTGTCATTCATTCTTGGAGTGCATCGCATAAATGTGATGCGCTTGATTGTATAACTAATAATCAGCAACTTGGACCCTGACCCGCTTTCGTGCTTTTTACCTTCAATCGACGCAACAATTAATATTGCGCAACAATTAACTTTCAATATACCCACTACCGGAAGCATCATTGCATCTGTAATAGCCATATTAGCCCTATTTTTATCGGCTTTTATTTCTGGCTCAGAAATTGCGTTCTTTTCCTTATCAACCGAAGATTGTGACTCCATAAAAGATTCGCAACAAGGAGATAGGATACTACGCCTGCTCAGCACCCCCGAAAGATTGCTTGCAACTGTGCTAATCGCCAATAACTTTGTAAATGTGAGCATTGTAATTCTGTGTAACTACATTATGACACAGATATTCGTGTTTCAGAGCGCATTTATAAGTTTTCTATTTCAATCGGTAATCCTTACATTCCTTATACTCCTATTTGGTGAAATACTACCTAAATTATATGCGACAAATCATAATATTAAGTTCGCTCAATTTGCTGCGCCATTGATAAGTTTCTTTTGCACGCTATTTAGTCCTATTTCAAAGTTAATGGTGAAAAGCACCTTTATCGTCAATAAAATAGTTACAAAGCATAGCGATAAGATATCTATGGAAGACTTATCTCAAGCACTTGAAATTACAAATGTACAAGCCAATGACGAAAAAGAATTACTCGAAGGTATAATCAAATTTGGTGGCACTACTGTTGCTGAGATTATGAAACCTCGCATCGACATCGAAGACATAAGTTATGATGTCGACTTTGAAAAGGTAATTGAAATTGTTATCGGCACAGGATATTCTCGCCTACCCGTCTATCAAGATAGCCCTGATAATATAAAAGGTATTCTCTATGCCAAAGATTTATTACCTTATATTGGTAAAACCGACAAGGATTTTAGATGGCAAAAACTACTTAGAGAGGCATATTTCGTTCCCGAAACACGCATGATTGATGACCTGCTTGAAGATTTCCGCACAATGAAAATTCACATGGCTATAGTAATTGATGAATTTGGTGGAACGCAAGGAATTGTTACACTCGAAGATGTCCTTGAGGAAATTGTGGGCGATATTAATGATGAATATGATACTGAGGAGAAATTTTATCAGAAACTCTCTAACGATACATATATATTTACAGGAAAGACACTCCTCAATGATTTTTATAGAGTTACTGGTATTGAAGAAACAGAGTTTGATGATATTTGTGAAGATGCCGACACTCTTGCTGGGCTTTTGCTGACAATAAAAGGAGATTTTCCTGATGAGAAAGAATCAATTATGTGTGGACGTTGCCACTTTTCGGTTCTCGAAATAGCTAAGCATCGCATTACTACAATTAGAGTAAAGATACTTCCTAAAGCCGTCGAGAAATGAAAAATTACATAACAAAAATACCTTTATATATTGGAATGGCAATAGCTATTATTGCCATAGCATTTATGGCAATAATATTGTCAAGATGCGCAACAAATAATTTTTTAATTACAATGCAATTTGCGTTCTTTCGCATATAGCCCTACGACACTATTTACAAACCCTTTATAGTATTACCTATCAATGTGTAGCTAAACACCTCATCACAGGCAAGTTTTGTAAACGACACTACTCGTGCAAAGGGTAATGAATGGATAAATGTGTATTATCCAAGATATAAAGCGACTATATATTGTAGTTATGTACCAGTGACACGTAGCACAATAGAGAAGCATATTAGTAATCGCATTGAACGTATAATGCTTAATGCCAATAATACGGTACCACGCAATGTTGTATTTGAAGATTCTGTTAATCACAAAAGTGCATCATTATTTTTCACTCCAGCCGAAAGCATAACTCCGTTGCAATTTATTGCCACAGATAGCATTAATTACTTGTTCTCTGGAGCAGTATATTTCGACAATAAAATTACTGAGGACTCTATTTCACCAGTTATTGATTATCTAACTGATGACATTGTGCATCTTCTTCAGAATTTAAAGATTAACGACTAATGGCATTTTACAAAGATATAGCCTATGAAAACGGCACTCACATATATCAGTGGCGCATCAATGAATCGGTTGACGACCTACGCTATATGTGCCTACATCGTGGAATAGATATTGAAGAGATAGATAATGTAACAGCAAAAAGTCGCCAAGCAGAAATGCTTGCCGAGCGATTATTGTTACAACTTATTTTTGGTAAAAATGTGACTTTGATACATAATGCCGATGGAGCACCATGCGTGCTTGAATCGGATTATAACATAAGCATCACACACACTTCGGGCATAGTGTGCGTGGCTACCCACCCCACACAACGTATTGGTATAGATATCGAACAAATTAGAACTCGTGTAATAAAAGTTCGCAACAAGTTTCTTAATGACCATGAAAAGCAGTGGATTTTAGAAGATGATGTAACAGCCAACTTAATTGCATGGACAGCAAAAGAAGCCCTTTTTAAAATCATTCCAGAGAATGAAATTGATTTTAAGGAGCATCTACAACTTGAGTCTTTTACTTCTCAAGAAAGTGGACAGTTTACATTTAAAGGCACCGACACTCGTACTACCACGCCACGCACTTATGACATTATTACGAATATAGAACTTGAATATATATTATCTCTTGCAATTGCAAGATTATAAAACAAATAAATAAATAACTCTCAGAATATGAATTTTCGCACTAAAAGACTCACATTGAGTTTAAAACTAATTTTTATTTTAATTTTGTGCATCTGCGCTATTTTTCCAGCCTTCTCTTGTACGAGTCTTCTCGTTGGTAAAAAAGCATCAGCCGATGGTAGTACAATGATTACCTATGCAGCCGATTCTCATGTGCTTTATGGTGAACTATATTCACAACCAGCCAAGAATCATGCAAAAGGTGCGATGCGAGAAATACGTGAATGGGACACAAATAAACGACTTGGTGAAATTCCCGAAGTGCCACACACATATTCTGTAGTCGGGAACATGAATGAGCATCAAGTGTCTATCTCGGAATCAACATGGGGTGGACGGCCAGAATTAGCCGATACTACTGCAATAATGGATTATGGTTCATTAATATATGTTGGTCTCCAACGCAGTAAAACGGCACGCGAAGCAATCAAAGTGATGACTACGCTTGTAGAAAAACATGGCTATTATAGCTCAGGCGAGTCATTTTCAATAGCCGACCCAAATGAGGTGTGGATTATGGAAATGATAAGTAAAGGCACTGATGAAAAAGGTGCCGTTTGGGTTGCTTGTCGCATTCCTGATGACTGCATTGCAGGGCATGCCAATCATGCACGTATTCATCAATTTCCATTAAAAGATTCTGAGAATTGTATTTATTCAAAAGATGTAATAAAATTTGCTCGCAAGAAAGGATATTTCAGCGGGAATGATAAAGATTTTAGCTTTTCAAAGGCTTATGCCATTCTTGATGATGGTGCACTTCGTGGTTGCGAAGCACGTGTGTGGGCATTCTACAATACATTTGCCAAAGGTATGGATAGATATTTGCCATATCTCAATGGAGAAAAGGCAGAGATACTTCCACTCTATATAAAGCCTGACAAAAAGATTAATGTTCGTGATATGCAATCAATGATGCGCAATCACTTTGAGGATACACCCTACGACATGACAAAAGATATTGGTGCTGGTGCATGGAAAGTTCCATATCGTTATCGTCCTTTGACTTTTAAAGTTGATGGAGTAGAATACTATAATGAGCGTGCCATTGCCACACAGCAAACGGGATTTTCATTTGTATCTCAAATGCGTAGTTGGTTACCAAATGTTGTTGGAGGGATTCTTTGGTTTGGTGTTGATGATGCAAATACTTGCGTTTATACCCCCATGTATTGTGCTATGACTGAAATACCTAATTGTTATGCACCAGGTAATGGTGACCTATACACTTTTTCGTGGACATCGGCATTCTGGGTGCACAACTGGGTAGCTAATCAAGCCTACAATAGATATTCATTAATGATACCCGATATTAGGAAATTGCAAACCAATCTTGAAGATAATATAGAGAAATTGCAACCAGAAATTGAGGCAACGGCACTTAAATTATGCGCCGATTCTACAGCCAATAGCGCAATGAAATATCTCAACAACTATTCAAGATTAGTTGCAGAATCTTCGACAACCGAATTTCGTAAATTAGGGGAATATCTTCTTGTAAAATATCTTGATGGGAATATGAAGAAAGAACGCGCAGGCAAATTTGAACGCACAAGTGATAATTATCCTGTATATCCTTATTTTCCAGGTTATGATAAAAAATATTACGAATCAATCGTAAAAGAAACTGGCACTCACTTAAAGGTAAAAGAGTTGCACTAATCTCGTTTAGGAGATAACTACTTTATGTTTCCAACGATTGTGTGTCCACAACCATAGTGAAGGGTCGCGCTTTATGCTTGCCTCTAAAAATGTGGCATAGCAATCGGTTATGGATATTGATTGATTTTCAGTAGGATTAAATAGAATTTTGCGAATAGTTATTTTATAATAGCCTCGTTTAATCTTTTCAAGGTCGAAATATAGCGTATCTAAGTCAAGTTTACGGGCAATGGTTTCACTCCCTGTAATAAATGCAGTGTCGTGATTGAGAAATTTCATCACATGGTTGACATCACTACCACTTGGATGCTGGTCAGAAATAAATCCTGTGATAGAGCATATCCCTTTTTGCTTTAGTTTTATGAGATCACGAAATGCGCTTTTCTTTGTAAAGCAACAAGAGTTGAACCTACCACGAAGATGCAAGAAAAATGTGTCAAACCACTTATTACGTAAGGGACGATATATCTGAGCAAACACACATTTATCGTCGTTACTATGGCGTGACCACAACGTTAGCGAAGTGATGTACTCCCAGTTACCATAATGCCCTGCAAGCATCATCATTGACCGACCTTTGTCAAATCCTTCGTCAATTATTTCAACGCCTTCAAATATCATTCTACGGCGCATCTCTTCATCACTAATGTGAAGTAGTTTTATCGTTTCAACAAAGAAATCGGCAAAATGCCTATAAAAATCTTTCACAATCAGCGAAATGTCTTTTTCGCTTTTCTCAGGAAATGATTCTGAAACATTTTTTCTTACAATCTTCACTCGATAACGCACAACATGGAATATTACGAAATATAGGAAATCCGAAATCCGATAAAGTGCCCAAAAGGGTAATAATGCAGTAGCATGCAATAACACATTTAGGGGGAAATAGATAATATTTAATTTCGTGGTACTATTCATATATTAATGTGCATTGATTGTCATATCCTTAGCATTAAATGAGTCAAGCGTAACAATGCCTACTTTATTAATCATAGCATTATCAAGATTGACTTCCACTTTTAGATAATTATCGGTAAATCCGTGCATAGGTTTGCCATCATGTGGCTGTTCAAATAACACACTTCGCTGAGTACCAATAAATCGTTCAGTAAAAGCCGTTAACTTTTGCGTTGACAGTTCAAGCATGCGATGTGTGCGCTTATTTTTTGTCTTTGGGTCAACCACATGCTCTATGCTTAATGCTCTTGTACCAGGACGTTCTGAATATGGAAATATATGAAGTCTTGAAATATCAATAGACTGGCAGAAAGCATAAGATTGTTCAAATAAATCATCTGTTTCACCACGTGCACCCACTATAAGGTCAACGCCAATAAAGGCATGTGGAATTACTTTGCGTATCTTATCGACTTTAGAAGCAAACAAAGCAGTATCATAATGCCGGCGCATTAACTTCAATACTTCATCACTTCCACATTGCAATGGAATGTGGAAATGAGGCATGAAACTACGTGATTGTGCCACCCACTCTATTATTTCGTCGGTTAAAAGATTAGGCTCTATCGATGAAATTCTATATCGCTCTATACCCTCTACTTTATCAAGAGCTTGTATTAATTCAAAAAAGGTTTCATCGGTTCCTTTGCCAAAATCTCCAATATTCACACCCGTTATTATAATTTCTTTCCCACCCTCAGCTGCAACATTTTGAGCTTGAGTAACGAGGTCGACAATGTGTCCACTTCGGCTGCGCCCTCTCGCAATGGGGATTGTGCAATAGCTACAATAATAATCGCATCCATCTTGCACCTTTAAAAAATACCGTGTTCTATCACCACGTGAACATGATGGGCTGAATGTGCTTATATCCTTTGATGGCGTGATTGCTATTGTAGATGTACGCGTTGCTATCCAAGAATCAAGATATTTAGAGATGTCAAGTTTCTGTTCACTCCCAAGAACTATGTCAACGCCTTTAATTTTGGCTATTTCAGTCCCTTTTAGCTGCGCATAGCACCCCGTGACAATCATTAGAGCGTCGGGATACTTATTTATGAGATGGCGTATATTTTGACGACATTTTTTGTCAGCAAGTTCAGTAACACTGCATGTGTTTACTACACATATATCTGGTATTTCATCACTTTTAGCTCGTCTAAACCCACGATCGGCAAGAATCTTGCCAATGGTAGAAGTTTCTGCAAAATTGAGTTTACACCCAAGCGTGTGATATTCTACTGTACCATTTTGAAATGTAGAATTATCTATCATTTACTATAAGATATTTTCCTTATTAATAATAATTAGCTGATTTACTGGCAAATGTAATATACTTGCAAACTTGGTTTACGCACATTACGCACGTTACGCACCCTTTTTTCGCATTTAATTACATTCTTGAAAATTGTAAAGTTATAACTAAAGCAAAACATTTTGATGCGAAAAATGCACTACTTCAAGAAAATTTAGAAACTTTACCAATACAAATATAATTAAATCCAGCCTCATGAAGTTCATGAACATCATATATATTTCGTCCATCTAAGACTACATCACCACACATAGCTTTCTTAATAACACCCCAAGCAGGCACTCTAAATTCCTTCCACTCCGTCACTACCATAAGAGCATCGGCATCGAGCACAGCATCGTACATATCCTTTGCATATATAATGCTATCGCCAAGTTTGCGCTTAGCTTCTTCAATAGCGATAGGGTCATAAGTTCTAATAATGCACCCACAATCGAGTAATGATTTAATGATTACAAGAGATGGTGCTTCACGCATATCGTCGGTTTCAGGCTTGAAAGCAAGTCCCCACACAGCAATTGTCTTTCCCTTTAGAGCCTCAACAGACCCAAAATGTGCCACTAACTTATTGAAAAGTATATGTTTTTGATCTTCATTTACAGCCTCAACAGCTTCAATAACCCGCAAACTACTCCCATTAAGTCGAGCGGTGTGGATTAGTGCTTTCACATCTTTTGGGAAGCAACTTCCACCATATCCACAACCAGGATAAAGGAATTTGCTCCCTATGCGAGAATCGCTTGCGATACCTTTGCGCACCATTCCAACGTTAGCTCCCACAATCTCACAAAGATTAGCAATATCGTTCATAAAGCTAATGCGAGTAGCAAGCATTGCATTTGCGGCATATTTCGTCATTTCAGCACTTGGAATATCCATAAACAGGATTCTAAAGCTATTAAGCATAAATGGCTTATATAGGCGCTCCATCAACTTTCTTGCATCTTCGGAATCGGTACCAACAACGACACGATCGGGACTCATAAAGTCCTTTATAGCAGCACCCTCTTTCAGAAATTCGGGATTTGATGCAACATCAAATTTTATATCAACGCCACGCTTGGCAAGTTCCTCCTCTATTACAACCTTAATCTTGCTTGCAGTGCCAACAGGCACAGTACTCTTTGTAACGACAAGAATATATTTATTCATATATTTCCCAATGGTGCGAGCAACATCGAGTACATATTTTAGGTCAGCACTTCCATCTTCATCGCTCGGAGTGCCCACAGCACTAAAGACAATATCTACTTTTGGAAGTACCTCCATTAAATCGTCATAAAATGATAATCTACCTGTCTTTTTGTTACGCTCAACAAGCTCTTCAAGACCAGGTTCATATATAGGGAGAATTCCGTTCTTTAGATTCTCAATCTTTTGTTTATCTATATCAACGCAAAATACGTTTGTCCCCGACTCAGCAAAGCATGTGCCAGTTACTAATCCCACATATCCAGTACCAACAATTGCTACATTCATTGTATTGTATATTTTTTATTAGGTTTATATTAGTATTTCAAATTTACGAATTTTTTAAACACGTCCACTATTTTTGCGCAACAAAAACATCATTTTATCATAATATCACTTATCTTCCCCACCAACATAGCTATAACCATGACCTTTATAACCATATTGCTTAGAATCAGTATCAACATCAGCAACCAATATTGTCACATTTTTAATTTTGTTTTCGTTGTTTAATTGCTCGATTACTGGGACATAACGCTTATCGACCATATTATTACGAATAACATATAATGTGACATCGGCAAATCGATTTATCAAAATTGCATCAGCCACAATAAGATAAGGAACAGTGTCGAGAAAGATATAATCGTACCTTTTTGTTAGCTCTATCATCATCTCATCGAATCGTGCATTGGTCAATAAACTAACAGGGTTAGGAGGAATTGCGCCAAGACTTATTACATCGAAATTAGGATAATAAACTCCTTTATTAATTATCGTGTCAATTTCATTAACTCTACCAGTAAGATACGCACTCAATCCAATATTACTCTTTTCGCCTATATTTTTAGAGAATTTTCCTTTGCGCAAGTCCATATCTATTGCAAGCACTTTTTCGCCCATGTGTGCAAATGTTAATGCAAGATTTATTGCAATATAACTTTTACCCTCACCTGGTATCGATGATGTGAGTTGGATAATAGATGCCTTACCATTCTTTTTTCTCAGCATAAAGTCAAGATTACCACGAATAATACGAAAAGATTCTGAAATGCGATCTTTACCCGTAGATGTGACAATCACTTCCTGACCCTCTTGACATTTTTTCTTACGCGGTAGCTCACCTATTACTGGAATATTAGTTAATTGCTCCACATCTTGCCGATTGTGTACCGTTCTATCTAAGGAATGGAGCCATTGATTAAAATAGATTATGGCAACTGGCAATCCAAGTCCAATAATGAGCCCTAACATTACATAGGTTACCATATTAGGAGATATCGGGAGATTAGTACCAGTAGCAGAAACTAACATTATAGCATTAGGTTCTGTGATAGCAAATTGCAAAGCATTCTCCTCTCGTTTATCCAATAGATATAAATAGAGAGTCTCTTTAATCTTTTGCTGGCGAACTATTTCATTAATTTCTTTTTCTTGGGTAGGTATAGATGCGATACGTCGCAACGAAACGGACTCTTGCGAGCGTGCTTTTACCAATGCCGTTTTCAAAGATAAATATTGATTGTTGATTGAACGTATAATATTGGCACGCATAACGTCCAACCCTTTTTTAAGTTCGAGATAATACGGATTATGTTCACCAGAAGCAGTAGCTAATTTTCCAATTTTAAGGTTCTCCTCATTATATTTTAGAATTTGCTCTTGCAGTCCAAAATTGGCAACACCTATATTTGTAGGAATTAATTCATGCTTATTTCCAGAATTAGCGAGATAATCGCGTATAAACGTCACTAACGACAGTTGCATCTCAATTTCTGCAACATTATCATAATATTTCTCACCCGATTCCACATATTTCTCTGTTGCTATATCAATATCAGTAATATTATGGTGCTTCTTTAATTGTGCTATTCCTCCATCGATTTCTTTGAGGTCTTTATTGAGAGCTGCGATACGCTCAGCAATAAAGGCTTGCGTATTTAGAGCAATGTCATTTTTATCATTAATTAGTCCATCATTATATACAGATACGGCAGTATTCATGATGTCTTTAATCATTTCATTATTATCGCCTTTGGAAGTAAAGGAAATCACAGTGGTCTCTTTATCGGCTTTCTTTGCTTCAAAATTTTCACAAACTAATTTTGCTCTATCAAAGGGGTTTATTATATTCAAATATATGATTTCATCGATGAAGTTATCACTAAATTTTGGCGTTTTATTAATTATAAACGCACCGTTATTAGCAACTATTTCTTTGCCAAATGTCGCTCTTTCCCAATCATTGCTCTCGGCATTAGGAAATCTATATTTATATTCACTCTGTGAAATAATAGTTATCTCCATTGAAATTCCTTTCTTTGGAATTTTACTAAGAGAAGTCAGTTTAACAGGTGATTGCTTGTAGAGATTTTCGTATCTAAGGAATGGCTTATATTTATATATTACATCAATGCCAAGTCGCTTAACAACTTGTTCCATCACAAATGAAGACTGCACTATATATCTCTCATTCTCGACATCTTGTCCGTAATTTCCAATATCCAGTAACGAAAACAAAATATTCTCGGATATTTTACCCTTCTTTTCGTCTGACTTTAGAACAGCAAAACCATACACGACATATTCTAATGAGATTGATTGAGCAATAAAAAAAAAGAGACCTGTACACACTACGACCGACAAGATACAGAGATACCAATAATGGAGGCACGTATTGAAGATGTCACGCACAGAAATCCCTACGCTAACCTCTCTATTTTCAGTAAAATTATTATCTTGATGAACCATATTTATATCATGACAAAGTGAAGCAAAGTTACATCAATTTTTTATTTAAGGGATATTAAAGAGGTGAAAAAAGGAACCATTATTCAACAAATGATTCCTTTTACATTATATTTTATAGGATATTCTATTATTTATCTTTTTTGTCTTCTCCTTCTACATATCCATAGCCATATCCGTAACCATATCCGTAACCATAGCCATAGCCATAGCCATATCCATAGTGTTTATTATCTACGTCTATGTCCGTAACAAGTATTGTTAAATTATTAGCTTTGCTTTCTTTGTATATCTTGTCGATTTCAGGCACATAACGTTTATCAAGCTTATTATTACGAACAATATATAGGGTTAAATCAGCAAATCGATTTATTAATGACGCATCAGCAATAACAAGATAAGGAACAGTATCAAGGAAGATATAATCATACCTTTCTTTTAGTTTTGTAATCATCTGATCAAAGCGTTTATCCATCAATAGGTTAACAGGATTTGGAGGAATAGAGCCAAGATTTATAAAGTCTAAATTATTATCTAAGTCAGTCTTTTTTATTATAGAATCGAGATCAGTTATCTGACCCGAAAGATATGCACTTAATCCCACGGGGCCTCTTTCGCCAATAATTTTTGATAAATTACCCTTTCGGAGGTCCATATCTATTGCAAGCACCTTTTTACCAGTCTGCGCAAATGACAAAGCAAGGTTCACCGCAATGTAGCTTTTTCCCTCGGCAGGCAAAGTTGAAGTAAGTTGAATAACAGATCCTTTTCCAGAATCGTTATGGAGCATGAAATCAAGATTACCACGTATCATGCGGAATGCTTCAGAGATACGGTCTTTACCAGTAGATGTCACAATAATTTCTTGTCCATCTTGGCTCTTCTTTTTGCTTGGTATTTCACCAACGACTGGAATAGATGTTAATAGTTCTATATCACGGCGATTATGAATCTTTGTATCTAAAGAATGAATCCAGAATATTAAGTATAATACTGCGGCAGGCAATATAAGTCCAATCATGAAACCGAGCACTAATATATTAAGTGTACTTGGATATACAGGAGAATCAGTTCCAGAAGCGCTTTCAACTATTTTAGCGTTAGGCTCAGTAATAGCCAATTGCAAAGCATTCTCTTCACGCTTATTTAATAGGTATAGATAAAGTGTTTCTTTAATCTTCTGTTGACGCACTACATCGTTAATTTCTTTTTCCTGTGTAGGAACTGTTGCTATGCGTTGCTTTGATATATTTTCTTGTGCTTGCGCTTGAGCCCTCTTAATTTGCAAAGAAGAATATTGATTATCAATAGAGCGCATGATATTTGAGCGCATCAAAGCCATAGATTTCTCAAGCTCAAGTGACCAAGGATTTTGATCTCCTGATGC
>JAVWYO010000042.1:0-16688 GCA_036661515.1 Muribaculaceae bacterium
CAAAGTTATATCTTTTTATCTTATTTCCAAAATATACATTGAATATTTTGAGTAAAAGTTCAATTAATAAATGCGAAAATTATGGGTCAGCGGAAATATAAGGTGCATGAGTTAAAATAAACTATATGACGTAAAAAAACGCCCTTTTTCTATCACACAATAGTTTTATCGGACAGCAATAATACCCAATATACAAAACTCACAACTCGGAAATGAACGTCGAAGACGTTCCTCTTCAGAACTACGTTCTGAAATTTAGCCCCATAATGAAGTGAGCACAGCGAACGCAATTGTGGGATAACGTCCTGACACCCAGCCTTGAGCATCTTCGACATTCTCGTCCCGCGCACGCACAATGAATCGTCTCTAATCTGCGACAAATCCCAATCATCGACATATGTGCCAAAATTCTGACAGTCGAGATTTGGTTGTAATTGCAAAGAATGGAAAATAAACGATGGGTTCTTACAACTTTTGATATAGGTATGGATAAAACTAACTATGTTCATCTACCAGAAATTTCCGCTAAGCTATTTTAATAATGAGATGCGTTAAGAAATACAGGGTCTTAACGCATCTTGCCATCATCACAATCACATTGAAATATATTGAAACTTAACAGAATACCTAACGTAATAAGTGCTGGTGAAAGACCTTTTTTTGATGCCAATGAATTTTCATCTGTGGTGTGGCGAAATTTAGTATTTCCATCAAAAAGACTCTTTTCTAATCCGTAGACTCTGTTATTATCGTTTGATAGTAAAACATTATGTCGCGATAAAAGTTTATGTATCATATATTTTTAACGCTTATTGAAAAGTATGTTGTATTTTTGTAATTCATTATTAAAGCATATTAATGTCATCAAAATATTTCACACACATTCTGCCCAATGGATTAAGAATAGTCCATTGCTCAACAAATTCAAAAGTAGCTTATTGCGGAATTGCTGTTAATACTGGTAGCCGAGATGAAGAGGAGGGTAGATATGGATTAGCTCACTTTGTGGAGCATACTATATTTAAAGGCACGTCTCACAGAAGGGCTTGGCATATTCTCAATCGCATGGAGCTTGTGGGTGGTGAGCTTAATGCTTATACATCAAAGGAGGAAACACAATTATATTCTATTTTCCCCGCTGAACATTATAATCGAGCAATAGAATTGATTGGCGACCTTATTGCTAATTCGGTCTTTCCTGAAGTTGAACTCACTAAGGAGCGAGAAGTAGTTATTGATGAAATAAATTCATATTTAGATAACCCCTCAGAGGCAATTTATGATGATTTTGAGGATAAGATGTTTTGCGGAAGTAAACTTGGGCATAATATTCTTGGAACGGAAAGTGATCTTGCAAACATGAGTTCGGAAGATTGTCGCAATTATCTGGATAGGCTTTATGTGCCAAGCAATATGGCATTTTACTCGATGGGAGATATTGCGCCAGAGAAACTCGTGCGCATGGTAGAGCGACATCTTGGGGGGCTCAAAAATGGGCTTAATCGTCCTGCTCGTATTATTCCTGCGACTGTTGCACCATTTAATGAAATTCGACACATCGATGCACATCAATCGCACACAATAGTTGGAGCACCAATATTTGGAATGTATGATAATCGGAAATATGCGTTATCGCTATTAAATAATATATTAGGCGGACCAGGCATGAACTCATTGTTAAATGTATCTATGCGAGAACGTCGAGGATATGTTTACACAGTTGAGTCTTCTGCAACCATGTTTACCGATTGCGGTGTGTTTGCTATATACTTTGGTTGTGATGATTGCCACACAAAACCATGTATGCGTATAATACGCAATCAACTTGATGCTCTTTCAACACGACCATTCTCGGCAAAAGCACTTGATGCTGCAAAAAAGCAGTATCTTGGACAGATTCTTGTGAGCATGGACAATGGCGAAGGCTCAGCTCTTGCACTTGGAAAGGCTATGCTATTCTTTAATAGAGTAAATTCGATAGAGGAAACGACAAATTGCATTAAATCTATTACCGCAGCCGAAATCCAAGATATGGCAACACTTATAGGCGCATCAAACTCTTCCACGCTCACGATGGCATAAAAATATAAGTTTAAGGTAGAAAAAGGTAATTTTACAGGATAAATATGGGCTAATTACCAAAAAATATGTTTATCTTCGTTGGCGAAAATAATAACACCAATTTTTACAGTTATGGATAATGAAGAGATGATTAGCCGTTTACGGTATCTAATTAAAGAAACGGGGTGTACTCAGAGCGAATTTGCCGAGCGTATTGAGATTGATGCGTCTAATCTATCAAAACATCTCAATGGCAGATTGCCAATTAATGATTCACTCCTAAATAAAATTGTTGTAAATATTGGCGTTTCAAAGTCGTGGCTAAAAGATGGTAGCGATCTTCCCTTTGCAAAAAAGAGCACCAACGTTGCAACAATCACAGTTAGTAATAACGCCATTGTACCAAGCAAAGGAACTCCCGTATATGATATTGATGTGACAGCAGGCTGCATGCCAAGAGCGGCAATGTTTTCGGCTGAAAATATTATAGGAGCGATAGATGTTCCTGGCATTCCCGATAATTGTCGTATAGTGCGCGTGAGTGGCGACAGTATGCACCCCGTAATAAATAATGGTGATTATATAGCCGTTAAAGAATTACGCAATAAATCTCAGATATTTTGGGGACAAATATATGTTATTCTGCTTGAAGACTATCGTCTTGTGAAATATCTTCGCAAGCATGACGACCCATCAAAGGTTATCCTACGTAGTGAAAATGTTCAGTATGATGATATGGAAATAGATTGTAATGATATTCGCGATCTTATGTTTGTACAAAATATCATACATATCGATTCTCGAATGTAATGAAAATTGGTTATCCTTTAAAATATTAGTAACTTTGCTAAAAATCAAATATATCATGCGTAGATTATATATTATTTTATTTGCCTTAATTGTTGCTTCTTCCATCGCAATGCAATCAATAGAAGTAACCTCCACACCTGGCAAGCTATCGGAATTGTTGCAAAACGACAAGAACGCCACCGCTTTAATCATTCACGGGACAATTGATGTGCGTGATTTCTATTTCATTGCAGAATCTCTCCCCAATTTATTACAAATTGATTTGTCCGATACCGAAATAATGGCATATAATAGCAATACCCTTTATTTTGGATCGAAAGCTAACTACGAAGCTGGAGTACTTCCAACGCTGTGCATGTTTGGCAAGCAATATACAACAATAATACTACCTTCCACACTCACATTCATCGACGATGGAGCCCTTTCGGGGTGTAGTAAGATTACAAAATTACAATTCCCAAGTACGCTCACAGGCATTGGTGAATATGCACTATATGATTGCGATGAACTCACATCTATCGAAATTCCAGCAAATGTAAAAAATATCAAGAATTACGCATTTGCAAAGTGTGATAAACTCGTGTCAGTAAAGTATGTAGCATCTGCGACACCGATTACTATTAATAATTATTGTTTTTATAATAGTCCCATGCTCAGCAGTGTGACGCTTGCTCCTAATACTTACTCAATAGGTGCTGGTGCATTTGCATCATGCCCACAACTTTCTAATATCGATTTCCCAAATAGTCTTGCGCTACTAAGTGAAGAAGCATTTAAGGCTACGCCATTAATTAATGTTGATCTTTCAAAATGCACATCACTTCGCACTATTGGTCAATGGGCTTTTGCCGATAATAAAGCGATGAAATCGATAAAATTGCCTCCAAATATTGAATCGATAGGCAATGGAGCCTTTTTTTACAACACATCACTGAGTGAAATAACACTCCCCGATGGTATCAAAAACATAAGCGATTTTATGCTCACGGGTTGCTCATCAATAGCATGCGACAAGCTCCTTACAAATAATATCACAGAAATTGGAAAATATGCTTTTTCTGATTGGAGCCAAATGCTGTATTTTTATATCCCAGAAAAGATTTCTAACATAGGCGATAATGCCTTTGAAAGATGCAAGAATCTGGCAAATCTCGACATTGCAGCTATTACTGTGCCCACGCTCGGCAATAGCGTATTTGCGGAAATAAATCAGCCGACAGTAGCGCTACACGTACCAGCACAAAGTTACACAGCATATAAAAATGCTGCACAATGGAAGGAGTTTAATGTTAAATCAGACTTAACAGACATCGAAGCAGTCAAGGACGAAAATATAAAAGTATTCTTTGTTAATACCCTTCTCAACATTGAAGCTACAAGCGCAATAAAGGAGGTAAGAATGTATGATTTTAGTGGAATAGAACTCGTCAGACTTGCTCCAAATTCCAATTCTACTCAAATAAATACCGAAACCTATTTCGGGAATAATTATATCTTAGGTGTTATGTTACATAACGGCACCATAAAACAAATTAAATTAGCTCGCAAGTAATACACCTTATGGGTAAAAATAAATTAAAGAAATTTGCGGATATGGACACGTTTTCTAATGTGTTTCAATATCCTTTCATATCAATACAAAATTCAGGATTTCCGCTTAAAGGGAAATGGCATAAAGAGTTCTTTAAAAACGAGAACCCCATTGTGCTTGAACTTGGTTGCGGAAAAGGAGAATATGCAGTAGGACTGGCACGCAAATATCCAGAACGTAACTTTATAGGAATTGACGTAAAAGGCGCAAGAATGTGGACTGGCGCAAAACAAGCAGTGGAAAGCGACTTAACCAATGTGGCTTTTATACGCACGAATATTGAACTTATTGCACATTTTTTTGAGCAAGGCGAAGTATCTGAAATATGGATAACATTTCCCGACCCTCAGATGAAAAAGGTGAGAAAACGACTAACTTCTACACGGTTTCTTAGTCTATATCGCCTTATCTTAAAGCCCGATGGTATTATTCACTTAAAGACAGATAGCCCTTTCCTTTACACCTATACCGATGCTTTAGTAGCTCTAAATAAATTAGATACTGAAATAAACACTGCCGACCTATATCATTCTGATATTGTTGACGATATTCTTGAAATACAGACCTTTTATGAGCAACAATGGCTCGATCGAGGATTGACAATAAAATATATAAAATTTCATTTAGATAGCTCAACACCACTCACAGAGCCCGAAATAGAAATTGAAGAGGACACCTACCGTAGTTTTTCGCGCGGTTTTATACAATGTCCGCAGTTAATAGATAACACTAAAATATAGAAATAATGGAACGTTTATATCCAAATTTAATAATAGATGCCTTACGCAATGTGCGTTATCCTGGCAATGGGAAAGATATAGTTACCAATAATATGGTAGAAGATGATATACGCATTGATGGGAATAAAGTATCTTTTTCTCTCATATTCGATAAACCAACTGACCCTTTTATTAAATCAGTGGTGAAATCGGCTGAGGCTGCTATCACCACTTATATCAGCAATGAGATAGCGATTAAAGGTAATATTGCGGTAATTACGCGTCAAAATGTTGCACAACGCCCAGAGAACCCATTGCCTAAAGTGAAAAATATAATTGGAGTTTCTTCGGGAAAAGGTGGTGTAGGAAAATCTACGATAGCTACAAATCTTGCAGTAGCTCTTGCTAAAGAGGGTTATAAGGTTGGGCTACTTGATGCAGATATATTTGGACCATCTGCGCCAAAAATGTTTGGACTTGAAGATGAGCCAGTATATATGGATAAAATCGATGGACGAGAAGTGATTGTCCCTCTTCAGAAATACGGAGTAAAAGTGCTTTCTATTGGTTTCCTTGTTGATAAAAATAATGCGGTGCTATGGCGCGGTGGTATGGCAAGCAATGCCCTAAAACAACTTATCTCGGATGCCGATTGGGGCGAACTCGATTATTTTGTAATAGACATGCCTCCTGGAACAAGCGACATTCATCTCACACTTGTGCAGACACTCGGTATAACCGGAGCAATCGTTGTTAGTACACCTCAAGAAGTTGCTCTTGCTGATGCTCGAAAGGGTATAAGCATGTTTAAGAGTGATAAAGTGAATGTTCCTATACTCGGACTTGTAGAAAACATGGCATGGTTTACACCAATAGAACATCAAGATGAAAAATATTTTATCTTTGGTAATGGCGGATGCAAACGTCTTGCCGAAGAATTAGGTGTCGAATTACTTGGTCAGATTCCTTTAGTAGCTGGAATATGTGAAGGAGGAGATCGTGGCACACCAATGGCACTCGAAAATAATGTCTGTGGAGATGCTTTTCGCGCTCTTGCAACAAAAGTTATAGCAGCAATTGAGCGACGAAATGAGATATTACCTCCTACTTCAAAAGTTGAAATGAACAAATAGAACACAAATATGAAAGCTATTAAATTTGTTATTACATCACTAATGCTATCGCTATCATTATCATGTGTAGCACAATTAGCTGTTTCTCCGATGAAAATATCAAGTGGGAAACTGCAACGTGTAGTGCTTAACTCAGAATATATGAATAGCATGACTGTTGATATATGGACTCCCGATGGCTATCCAAAGGCTACATCATATAAAGTGTTGTATATGCACGATGGACAGATGCTTTTCGACAAGAATAGCACTTGGAACAAGCAAGCATGGGAAGTAGATTCTATTGCAGGGGAAATGCTAAATGATGGCAAGTTGAGCCCTTTTATTGTTGTTGGAATCCACAGTACTGCTGCTACACGCACAGCCGACTTAATGCCCGAACGCGTAATGCAATATATAGTCAATGATAGCATAGAAGCGTTAATGACCAAGATGATAGCAAATAATCTACGAGGCGATAGATACCTTAAATTTATTGTTACCGAGTTAAAACCGTTTATTGATAAAAATTATAAAGTTGACCCTTCACGTGGTGCGACTGCTGTAATGGGGTCGAGTATGGGTGGATTAATGTCGATGTACGCAATTTGTGAATATCCCACAGTGTTTGGCTCAGCAGCTTGCCTTTCAACGCATTTAGTTGGCTTACCTTATCCAAATGTTGAAATTCCTACTGCAATTTGTGAATATTTGAAGAACCATTTACCAAATCCAAAAACTCATCGCATATATTTCGACCATGGCGACCAAACGTTAGATGCCTTATATCCTCCGTATCAAAAGATGGTGGATAGCGTAATGCTACAAAAGGGTTATTCAACCGCAAACTGGATTACTTGTTTCTTTAAAGGACACGCACACCAAGAAACGGCTTGGGCATCACGTCTGCACATTCCGCTTTCGTTCCTTTTTCCCGCTACTCTACATTAAAAATAGAATAAAATAACGGAATAAAATGTGTACATTTGTACACATTGATGCTAACATCAATATATGAAATAGCAGATATAAAAAAGATGGTGGAAGATGATGATTTTGACATAAGGACTGAACGTACAGAGTGTGATAACGACTTTGAAAAGGCGTTACGCCCCATTACGTTAGATGACTTCAGTGGTCAAGAAAAAATCATTGAAAACCTACGTGTCTTCGTCACTGCGGCCAGAATGCGAGGCGAAGCTCTCGATCATCTACTCCTTCATGGACCTCCTGGACTTGGGAAAACTACATTATCAAATATTATAGCTAACGAGCTTGGCGTGGGATTTAAGGTGACATCAGGACCTGTGCTTGACAAGCCTGGCGACCTCGCTGGATTACTCACATCGCTCGAAGAAAATGATGTGCTATTTATCGACGAAATACATCGTCTTAGTCCAATAGTTGAGGAATATCTATATTCAGCAATGGAGGATTATCGCATAGATATAATGATTGATAAAGGTCCCGGCGCACGTTCAGTGCAATTGACTTTAGCACCATTTACCCTAATTGGTGCTACTACAAGAAGTGGATTACTTACATCTCCATTAAGAGCACGTTTTGGAATTAATTGTCACTTAGAATATTACGATCACAAGACATTAAAAGGAATTGTAAAACGCTCAGCACGCTTGCTTAAAGTGGATTGTACCGATGACGCTGCTACTGAAATTTCGCTACGCAGTCGTGGTACGCCACGTGTAGCAAACTCATTGCTTCGTCGTGTGCGTGACTTTGCTCAAGTAAAAGGTTCGGGTAAAATAAACACCGAAATAGCTCGTTATGCCCTCGAAGCACTCAATATAGATAAATATGGGCTTGATGAGATTGATAATAGAATTTTATCAATAATTATTGATAAATTCAATGGTGGCCCTGTTGGCATTTCCACAATTTCAACGGCTATTGGCGAAGATGCTGGAACTATTGAGGAGGTATATGAACCTTATCTTATAAAGGAGGGATTTATTAAGAGAACTCCTCGCGGACGAGAAGTTACTGACCTGACCTATACGCATTTAAATCGCACTCGCTTTTCAGAGCAAACATCTATTTTTTGAAATAACTTTGTTCATTTTAACAAAAAATCATCACATCTAAATTATGGCTGGAGTAAAAAGCTTAGCAAAAGATACTGCAATATATGGAGTAAGTAGCATTGTTGGACGTTTTTTAAATTGGTGTCTGGTGCCACTCTATACCATTATGTTTGTCGCTGAGCAATATGGAATGGTAACTTATCTTTATTCTTTTGTAGCTCTTGCCCTTATTATTCTCACCTATGGCATGGAAACTGGCTTTTTCCGTTTTGCAAACAATGAAAGTTACAGCAAGCCGACAGAAGTATATACAACCTCGCTAATATCCTTAGCCTCAACATCAACAATCTTTTTTGTTGCGGTCTTGTTGTTTTTGCAACCAATATCCGACGCTCTAAAGATTGGCACACATTCCGATTATATATGGATATTGGCATTGACAGTGGCAATAGATGCTTTCACGGCTATTCCATTTGCCTATTTACGCTATAAAAAACGCCCTCTACGATTTGCTTATCTTAAGCTCGTGGGGATAGGACTTAATATTGGATTTAATCTATTTTTCATCCTCCTTTGCCCATGGTTAATGAAGATATGCCCCGAATCAATCAGCTGGTTCTATAACCCGGAATATGGTATTGGATATATATTTGTTGCTAATCTTGTTAGCACTGTTGCAACATTAATACTCCTATTTCCTGAACTTACTTCCGTAAAATATCGATTTAACGGTGAGCTGTTGAAAAAGATGTTTATATACTCATTCCCTCTATTGGTACTCGGAATTGCTGGTATAATGAATCAGACTATTGATAAGATTTTATTCCCTTATCTTATTGCTGACCAAAATGTTGCACTCACAGAACTTGGAATATATGGAGCCAACTACAAGATTGCCATAGTAATGGTTATGTTCATTCAAGCATTTCGATTTGCTTATGAACCATTTATTTTTGCACAAAATAAGGAGCAAGGCGCAAATAAAAATAAGGCTTATATTGATGCGATGAAATATTTCATAATATTTGGCCTATTAATATTTCTTGTTGTGATGTTCTATCTCGATATCCTAAAATATTTTATTGCACCATCTTATTTTTCGGGATTACGTGTAGTACCAATAATAATGCTTGCAGAACTATTTTTTGGTATCTTTTTCAACCTTTCGCTATGGTATAAGCTCACCGATAAGACGCAATGGGGCATGTATTTCTCTTTTATTGGGCTCGCAATGACAGTCGGTCTTAATGTTATACTCGTTCCACGATTTGGATACATAGGTTGTGCATGGGCAGCATTTGCATGCTATTTTACAATGATGATTATATCATATTTTGTGGGAAAAAATCGTTATCCAATACGTTATGACCTGCGCAGTGCATTCTTTTACTTCGCTGTTGCTGGAGTGCTTTATGGTGCTGCTACTCTTGTAACAATTGAATCGGAGGTGCTCCGCCTTGGTTATCGCACAATCTTATTAGCAATATTTATTGCAATCATAATAAAAAAGGAACCACTAAATATACCATTCCTAAAAAGCACACACAAATAGGTACTATCTTGAAAATGTTAGTGTGGTGCTATCCTTAGTTACCGAAAGCGTTGCAACACCACCTTCTATTAGTGGGAGATTGCGGTCGACATGCCCTACGGGGAAATTAAATGCAATTGGGTAATTATAATCAGCTGTGAGACGATGTATCATTTCATACATAGTTTCGCCATTTTGATCTGGCTTATAGTCGGTAAATTGTCCTACGATAAGTCCTTTTAAATTTGGCAAAACGCCATTAAGACGTAATTCGTATAATAGTCGTTCTATCTTATATATTGGTTCTGAAATATCCTCAATAAAGAGTATTATATCTCGTTTAAGAATATCTATGGTGGTTGATGCCAATGCGCACATTACCGCCATATTTCCTCCTAAAATAGTCCCTGTAACAATCCCTATTTTGTTAAATTCATGCGATTCCATCGAGTAATTTGGCAATTTACTACCCATAAGAATCGATTTTAATGACATGCTACATTCATCATCGCCACCATGCTCTGATAGATGCTTGCACATAGATGCGTGAATGCTGACAATCCTTGCATTTACCATTGCGGCGTGCCACGCTGTGATGTCACTAAATCCGATTATCCATTTAGCATGTTCTCTAAGAAATGAGGGCGACAAATATTCAAGTAGATGCACCATTCCATATCCTCCTCTACTACATAGAATTGCCTTTATTGATGGGTCTAAGAACGCATTTATTACATCTTCAAGGCGCTCTTTTAATGTTCCACTATACGTGCCACAAACGCCTTTACAATGGGCACTAACGACAGGCGCAAATCCCCATTGAGCCAATACTTCACAAGCATCATCAACAATTTTGGGGTCGATGTGGCTTGCTGGCGATAATATTGCTATCCTATCTCCACATTTTAATGATTCTGGGTATATCATATAGCTTTTTAGTTTACTTGAACTTTTATTCCTGCCTCTCTAATCTTTTCTGCTATGCTATTAAGCTCTTCAATAGACACCTTTTCAAGCTTCTCTTCTGGCGTTTTGCGGTCGATAGAGTAAATCTGTACTTCTATTGGATTAACCTCTTTATATGCCTCAATAAGTGCCTCTATTTCTGCGGGGGTGGTATTATCAATTACTGAATCATTGTGTGTACCACGTAAAAATAGCGTCTGAATAATACATTTTCCGTTAAACTTCTTCATATCGGCAATTACACCTTCAGGGTCTACATCATTGTTGCGAGGCACATTAATGAGGTGCATGGTTTTGGAATTTGCCGAATCTAATTTTAGTATATTGTTATCCACCATTTTAAGTGCTTTCACCACATGCTCATTGCTAATAAATGTGCTATTTGTTAGCACGCTCACTTTCACTTCGGGATAAAAGCGGTCGCGAAGTATTAAAGTATCATGTATTATCTCTTTAAAATTAGGGTGTAGAGTAGGTTCGCCATTACCAGAAAATGTGATAACGTCGAGTGGTTCTTTATTCTCTGCCATAGCTTTGAGCTTTGCGCCGAGAAGTTTTTTCACTTGCTCGCGTCTTGGGACTCCTGTCGTGCCCTGTCCTTGCGCATTATAGCCTGCTTCGCAATATATGCAGTCAAATGAGCATATTTTACCGTCATTTGGAAGTAAATTTACGCCAAGCGATGTGCCAAGACGGCGACTATGTATTGGTCCAAAAATTGTTTCGTGGAAAAGTATTGTTACCATTTTTCTTTATGCTTTTGAGTTAAGTAATTCATCAAAAAGAGCTATATATTGTTGCGCTATCTTAGTTGCTGAAAATTTATTAAGCACCTCATTATGTAATCGCTCTCTATCGATATGCGCTTGCGATGCCCATTCAATGCCTTCGGCGATGCTCTTTGCCGACTTATATTGTGCGATATAGCCTGTATCTAAATGTGTTATGATGTCGCGTTGCCCTCCATTGCCAAACGTTACAGGCACGCAGCCAGCAGCTTCTCCTTCAATCAACGTTCCTGATAGTGTTTCATAGAGCGAAGTAGAAACGACAATATCACTTTGGGCATACAGTGCAGCAACTTCGGATTCACTTTTTACGTTACCTACATAGGTATATGGAATTTTTATCTCATCGAGAAGTTTTACATTACGAATATTGCCAAATAGAACGAGGTGAATTTTCGATGCAAAACTTGGTGAATGTTTGGCAATGTAATTCATGGCATCAATCATATATTCAAACCCCTTAATTGGGTCGTCGAGCCGTGCGGCTCCCATTATTATAACAGTCTTATCGGTAGCAAGTTGCAGGCTTCCGTTACTTATACGCCTATAATCATATTTTTCTATCGGAAAAGCATTGTGAATAACACGTATATCTCCACGTTCAAGTAGGCTGCTTTCTCGGCAACGCTCAGCAAGCCAATTACTTACTGCAACAAACTTAATATTGCTATTCCTATATAAATACACTTTTTGTTGTAACACATAATAGGACAAATCTCGGTGGTCTTTTGACTTTAAATATCCACAAGCACCGCAATCGGTCTTATATCCATTACAGTCATAAGCATGATGACATATTCCCGTACATTCCCACATATCATGCATTGTCCACACTATGGGCTTATCGAGTTCTACCAATTTTTCTATTCCTCGTATTGATAAAGCTCCTTGATTTATCCAATTAAGCACGATTATATCGGCATTTTGTACTAATGGGTGCTTTGAAATATCAAATCCACTATTAGCTATTGATACCTTAAAAAGATTTTTTCTCGAAAAGCCATTTGCAAAAAATATCTTTAGGCGCTCTTTTATAAAATAATACTTGCCGAGCTTTGAATTACCAAAGCTACTCACCACAGCGTGGTCATCACCCGATTGCTCCATGACGAGCATCTTGGCATCGGCACCTGCATCACACAGCGCATTGGTGAGCCTATACGATACCACCGCAGCTCCACCAATTATGTCACTTTTGTTTATTATTACTATGTTCACAGGTCTTTTTATTTTATATTGTTCTTGTCTAAAGGATTTGTAAATTTTAATATAATTGAATTTTCTATTATATGCACATCTTTAAGCCCTACTCTGGCTTCAATATATTCTTTAAATTTTTGTTGCTCTCGCATGGGCATCTTATTGCTATATTTTATCAAAGCAATATTCACTGTATCGGCCTTATTCTCTGCTATATCACAAAATACACTTCGGGATATTGCAAAATCTTTTATCGCTGGAAACAGTACCTTTATCTCTGGTGCAAGGGCAATAGACACTGAGTCAAATTTATTGTATGTGCGATTTATATGAGTTAATGAGTCGATTTTAGTCGCTTGCATGGCTATTTTTTCAATATTTGACTGATATATATCTTTAAATACCGCAGAACTAAGATCTTCAGCACTTACAGAGTTTTGAAGAGCAAACCCTTGTTGTATGTCAAGTTTTGTACCATCAAGCCCTGCCTTCACCAATTTTGCTTGCATCGCAAGTTGTAGCGAGTCTTTTGGTAATTCTGCGCCTATCAAAGTCACTTTGATATGTCGCTCGCCATTGCTTATCCATGAATCTTTATTTAGCACTTGTGTATTAGGAAACACGAAGGCCTCAGTAATAAATTTATTAGCATCTGACGTAAAAAAGTTTTCTCGGAGCATTAAAAAGGTGAGCCAAATACTTGGGAGTAGCGTAAGGGTTATTATAGCATATACAATACGTTCTACACGTTTTTTCCTTTCGGGATTTATAAAAGCATGTGGCTTGAATTTCAAAAATTTTACCCCAATTGTAGTTGCAAACGCTATAAAAATTGAATTAATTAGGAATAGATAAAATGCGCCAAAAAAATATTCCAATTGCCATGTGGCAAGCCCATATCCTGCTGTGCATAGCGGTGGCATAAGTGCTGTTGCAATAGCAACTCCTGGCAATACATTCCCTTTTTGCTTACACGCTATTGCTACTATTCCTGCTGCTCCACCAAAGAAACCAATAAACACATCATATATCGTTGGCGATGTGCGCGCAAGAAGTTCACTTCTCCCCTCATTAACTGGTGATATAAGAAAATAAAGTGTCGAGGCTATAACACTAAATACTGCTGCCATAGCAATATTTCGGAATGAGCGTTTTATAAGATCAAAATCGTAAGTCCCAAGACCATATCCCATGCCCATTATTGGACCCATGAGTGGCGAGATGAGCATTGCGCCTATAATTACGGCGGCCGAATTTGTGTTTAATCCAAGCGAGGCTATAATAATTGCTATGATAAGAATTATTATATTACCTCCCTTAAACGACACGCCATCTATAATAGATTGGGCTGCAATTTTCTCTGACTCAAGATCATTAGATAAATCAAAATAGCTATGCAAATACCGCTTTATCTCTTTAAAAACCATCGACCTATTGTATTTAATTATTTTACCTATCGCAAAAACGTAAAGTTAGGATAATAAAACAACAAAAACAACCTATTTGTTAGATTATCAATAGCATAATGCTACATCACAAAATCTTACGGAAATCGATTCTTATTTAACTTGCGAACCTGGTGTAACTGCGCCCTGTGGACCTATCACAATAAGTCGCCCGTCGGCATCTTCGGCACTAAGTATCATTCCCTGCGACTCTATCCCTTTCAACTTACGTGGCGCAAGATTGGCAATAAAGCATATATCTTTGCCTACGAGGTCTTCTGGTTTGTAATATTTTGCTATGCCCGACACTATCGTACGACCATCAATACCATCATCAATGCGAAATTGTAGTAGTTTATCGGCTTTAGGAACTTTAGTACATTCCAAGACTTTCCCTACACGTATATCACACTTCATAAAATCATCAAATGGTACATTTTCGGCGATGGGCGCTGCCTTAAAATTCTTTATCTGATTTTCTTCTTTAGTACGTTGTAATTTTGCAATTTGAGCTTCAACAACCTCATCTTCAATCTTTTCAAAGAGTAGCTCGGGTTCATTAATTTTAGCGCCAGCTTCAAGTAAATCTATTGCGCCAAGGCGTTCCCACTCACAGAAGTATGGCATATTCAACAACTTACGCAACTTTGCCGACATAAATGGAAGAAATGGCTCAAATGCTATCGCAAGATTTGCCGTAATCTGCATCGCGAAATTCATTATAGTATTCACACGTGCCATATCGGTCTTAGCTACTTTCCAAGGCTCTGTATCAGCAAGATATTTATTACCAATGCGTGCAAGGTTCATTGCGTCTTTTAATGCTTCACGGAAGTGGAAGTTTTCAAGATTATTTTCAAGCGTTTCTTTCATGCCTTTAAACTCGGCAAGTGTCTGACGGTCATAATCATTAAATTCTCCAGCAACAGGAATCACCCCATCATAATATTTATGTGTCAACACAAGGGCACGATTTACAAAATTACCAAGAATAGCCACAAGCTCATTATTATTACGTGCTTGAAAATCATGCCATGTAAAGTCATTATCTTTTGTCTCTGGAGCATTTGCTGTTAGCACATATCTAAGCACATCTTGTTTGCCCGGAAACTCCTCAAGATATTCATGTAACCACACAGCCCAATTCCTCGAAGTAGAAATCTTATCCCCTTCAAGATTAAGAAATTCATTAGCTGGCACATTCTCAGGCAATTGATAACTGCCATCGGCCATTAACATTGCTGGAAACACTATGCAATGAAACACAATGTTATCTTTTCCTATGAAATTGATTATTCGTGAATCTTTCTTTTTCCAATAATCTTCCCAACTATCAGGAAGTATCTCTTTTGTATTTGAAATATAGCCTATGGGCGCATCAAACCACACATAAAGCACTTTGCCATCGGCACCTGCAATTGGAACAGGAACGCCCCAGCTAAGGTCACGACTCACTGCTCGTGGCTGCAATCCCATGTCTAACCACGACTTGCATTGCCCATATACGTTTGGCTTCCACTCCTTATGCTCTTCAAGAATCCATTGACGTAGTTTTGGCTCCCATTTATCAAGAGGCAAATACCAGTGCTTAGTTTCACGAAGTACTGGGCTATTACCTGTGATTGCCGAATGTGGATTAATCAAGTCAGTAGCATTTAGCGACGTTCCGCAAGCCTCACATTGGTCGCCATAAGCTCGTTCATTTTTGCAATGTGGGCAAGTCCCCACAATATATCGGTCGGCAAGAAATTGATTAGCATCTTCATCATAATATTGCATCGACGTTTTTTCAATAAACTCTCCTTTCTCATATAGGTTGCTGAAAAAATCGCTCGCAGTCTTGCTATGAATATCAGAAGTAGTACGAGAATATACATCAAATGATATACCAAGTTCCTCAAACGATTTCTTGATAATTGCATGATAACGATCTACAATATCCTGAGGAGTAACACCCTCCGCCTTTGCTTTTATAGTAATTGGCACCCCATGCTCATCGCTTCCGCCAATCATTATCACATCTTCACCTTTTAAACGTAAATAGCGCGTGTAGATATCCGCTGGGACATATACACCTGCAAGATGTCCTATATGAACAGGACCATTAGCATATGGTAATGCTGTGGTTACGAGAGTGCGTGCAAATTTCTTTTCCATTTTTTCGACTTCTAAATTATACTGCGAAGATAATACAAATGCCGCCAAAATGAAAATTTAATTGTCACCAACCCACCTAAATACCAATAAATCAAAACCAAGAACGTCGAAGACGTTCCACTCCACCCACGCCCATCTCACAACTCATGACTCAAAACTCACAACTACCCATTACGCACCTTTTTTTCGCAAAAATCCGCCACCAAGCGTCGCTATCTTTGTAACGTCCACCAAGTCAGTTAAATACAAAAAAGGGTGCGTACACT
>JAVWYO010000043.1:0-16128 GCA_036661515.1 Muribaculaceae bacterium
ACCAACGACCCCGAGATTACAAATCACGTGCTCTGGCCAACTGAGCTAAAGAGGCAGTTGGGTAAGCTTACTACATCGCGCCGCTACAACCTGCTACCCTTGCTTCGATCAAGACCTGGGGGAGTTGACAGGGAGCTGACCGTATAGGACTTACCCGAGCGCAAAGGTAGGCGTTTTTTTTGATTTACCAAACGGTGTATGCTGAAAAATACGAAATAAATAGGTAAATTTGCTCCAATAAAACTGAAAAAAATGCTTATTGAACTGAAAAATAAAATATTAGCAGGAGAAAAAATTTCTTTTGAAGATGCGGAATTATTATCAAAATATGATGATGTTGATGCTCTTTGCGATGCTGCTAATGAAATTAGAGAGAAAATGTGTGGTGTAAAGGTTGATACTTGTTCGATAATTAATGCTCGTTCGGGGCGTTGTAGCGAAAATTGTAAGTGGTGTGCTCAGTCGCATCAATTTGCCACTGGTGTTGATGAATATGAATTTGTTGATGAGGCAGAGCTTATGGATATGGCTCGCCACAATGATAGGCGAGGTGTGCATAGGTTTTCTCTTGTGACGAGTGGACGAAAGGTTAGCCGAAAGGATATAGTGCGTTTTTGTGGAGATTATCGTCGTATATCGGCTGAAACGGACTTGTATATGTGTGCTTCTATGGGGCTTCTTGGCGAAGAGGAGTTGTTGCTTTTGAAAGATGCAGGGGTGAAACGGTATCATTGTAATCTTGAGACATCGGAATCTAATTTTGCGAATTTATGTAGCACGCATACGAGTGCAGATAAGAAGCGTACCATAAAAACTGCTAAGGCGATTGGAATGGATGTTTGTTCGGGGGGAATAATAGGGATGGGTGAGACTATGAATCAACGTATTGAGCTTGCTTTTGAGTTGCGTGAGCTTGGTGTGGATTCTGTGCCTATTAATATTTTAAATCCGATTAAGGGTACGGCGTTGGAAGATACTCCGCTGATAAGTGATGATGAGATAATGCGTACTGTTGCGGTGTTTCGTTTTATTTTACCAACTATTGCTTTGCGATTTGCAGGGGGTAGGGCACGTCTCTCAAAAGATGTTGAGCGTCGTATTTTTCTTGGTGGAATGAATGGAGCGTTGATTGGTGATATGCTTACGACGATAGGTAATCGCATAGATGATGATTATGCGCTTTTTGATTCTCTTGGGCTGACGTATTAATGATTGAATGTAAAAATATAAACTGTCTACTGTGCCCAAAAATCAAGTAGGTTTCTTATAGCCTTTTTAAATAGATTTGGAGCTTGAACGCCAAGTATTAACTTTCCTTTTTCATTGAGCAAAAAGCCCACTTCTATTTCTACAATTTCATTGTTATTGCTACCATATAAAACTACGGTACGAATTATCTTGACATTAGAATAATATTTCTGGATATAATTATTTTCTATGAAATCATAGTTATTCAATTCCTTAATACCTTTTTCTCGGAATTGGTATTTCTTTCCTTCAATATTGATAACCTCGCTCCGTTCGAAATCTATCAATATTAAATCGGGAATATATATTATCTGACCTTTATCACCGCTCTTATATAATTCTTTATTTTGATATTTTGCTAATTGTAGATATTCACCGCTTTTAGTTATGAAATATCCTTTTTCACAACCAGCATGATTTTCAAAAATAGAATAGCCATTAGTAAAAGATTCAACAACGAGATGAATGAATATTGTACCTAATTTTTCACCTTTAGTCTCATAGTGCCAATAAGCTATATTTTGATTATTGATTGGCAAATTAAGTCCATCTAAAAGGATATTTAAATTGTTAGCAATTTGAATAAATTTATTAGTATTACCTACATTATTCTGACTCAGCCCATGATTAGTTATCACAATTTGTTCTGTCCATCCAAGCATTCTAAGGACAGCACTAATTATGCTCAATGCTCCTATATTAGGATCGTGACATAACCCTCCATTTTTGTACAATCGTCCAGAAATAGAAATTACATTTTCGTTGCGTTTGATCATTATAGGGACATTACCCATTGGTGGTTTTCTCATGTTAGACTTTACGTTCATTAGCTCATCTATAGAAGAAAATGGTTTGAAAATATTTGGATCTAATTCTTTGCCTAATATTTCGACACCATAAGTAATTAAAAGTCTTGTACCTAAAATATTCGTGGCACTTGGCTTCTCCTTTTGTTCGACGTGTATATTATATAGCATTAAAAGTTTAACATTAGGATAAAAACTCTTTATGTATACAAATTTAGAACATCTTTGATATACACCTGTATTTCGACTCTCAGTGTCATCTGTTTTCGTTTCTTCAATTGCATATATAGGATTATCTTTAATTTCAGGCTTTTGCTCTTGCCAAAAAATCAAATAATCAACGAAACTTGAATATCCAGAAACTGTTTTAATATATACTTTATTTACCTTTGCACAAGAAAAGCCAATTACTTCATAAGTAAATGTAAATTGTCTGTCATCGTCTAATATTGGTAATATCCTTATAGTATCACCAAAGAAACCACATTTATTATCCAAAGCGAAACGCTTGAATATTATTTTTAAAACATCTACTTTTGGCCTTTCCTCTGTTAAAATCCAAAGATTATTTTTCATTGCTATAAAGGATATAAAGTTGTTCATAAACTTGTTTCTTTGTTTTTGATAATCCATTATTGTTGCTTTTAAATCTGGAATATTCAAATTGACAGACAATGGTTTTACCATATTTTTTAAGCGTTTCAAGAATGTCGTTTTGACTCATTATTCCCTCTGAATTATAACTCATTACTAAATATTTATATTTTGAGGTTTTCGCAATATTATCAAGTTCTATTAATGCTGATTTTGCATTGCAAAATTTAGATTTTTGAGAATCATAATTGCGCATTCCAGTAATTCCAGTAATTTGTGGATTATCATTCATAGCTATTGTTTCAAGTAAATGATAATTAGGAGCATATTGCCGTTCATTGTAAGGCGGATCTAAATATAAAATATCAACATCAATGTCATGACATAGCTTGATGCTATCAATGTTATATACTTTATTTTTTTTGTCACTCAATATTATCTCGATAGGCCGTAATATAAATTCTTTTTTTGCCCGAGGGTCCCATTTTTTTTGAAAAGCGGCATACACTCCAGATATATTTGCATAAAATGGTACAGATTCAATTAAGCAAGCTAATAGTATATAATACTCATTTTCATATAATAGTCCAGCTTTATTCCATTCCTCAATTTTATTTCGAATTGCATCAATTTTTTTGCCATTATAGTCATTAAAATACATTCTTGGAATTTGTAGATTTTCAGAACCGCCAGGAGTGTAATTTTTAAATATAAAGCCATCTATTCCTTTTATATGATTAAGATAAGTAATTACGAAATCAAGAGGTGTTGAGAAAAGCGCCATACTATTGACTTTATTCTTTATTTCATTTAGCAATTTACTAAATAATGGAACCTCGTTATTCTCTATATATGCTTTTTGCAAGCAATATGACAAATATAGAATATCTGAGGATGTTACTTGATATCCAAGTCGTTTGTAATAACGTGCAACATTAGTTGTTCCCGAAAAGAAATCAAAAAAAGTTTTTCCAACTATTCCATATTCAACAAGTGTTGAATATATTTTATCCAGTATATTTTCTTTATTTCCTATAAATCTCATACGTTAGAAAAGTGTTGCTTGGATAGCTATTGGTTTATAATTTGTAATTAAGACTTCTATACTTGAATTAAGACTGCGATCATGCGTGTGATATGAAGAATTAGCGTAATTAGCTTTGATATTATTAATATTATAGCCATTCTTAGTAATCCAGTTCTTCAATATTTCATTCTCTTTACCTTTGTGAGTTAATACATTTGATAGAGCAAATTGGACACCTTTTACATTCAAGGTATCTAATATTGTTAATAATTTATATTCTTCTTCTATATTCCATCCTTTAAATCCTCTTTTTCCGTCATTATATGTTCCAGTTGTTATTAAATATGGTGGATCACAATATACAAAGTCATTCTTTGTCAATGTAGAAAGATCGAATTTCTCAAAACTATTGCAAGAAAATGAGATATTCTTTTTCTGTAATCTTTCAATAAATGAAATTAAATTGTATTTCATAACTTCATTAAAAGAACTTCGTTCTCGACCAAAAGGATTATTAAATTTATGATTATTATTAAACCGTATTTGATGGTTAAAAGAATAAGCTACCAATACAAATAAATCTAAAGGGTTTCTATTGTTATTATATAATTCTCTTAATGAGTTGTATCCTTCTTCATTAATAAGGGATAAATTATATTGTGATATTCTACATTCGATATGTGTAATAATATCCGATACCGATATATTTTGGAATTGATTAAATAAATCAATAAGATATATCAAATTATCATTACATAATATATTATTAGCATGTACATTGATACCAACATTACACCCACCAGTAAATAAATCGACAAAATAATTTATATTTTGTGGGAATAAAGGTAGTATTTGATTAAGTAACTTATATTTACCCCCGATATAGTTTAATGGGGATTTAACATAAGAGTGAGATCGTAATCCAATATTGCTATACTTATGTACATTAATCGAGCTTGATACGATTGAATTTTTTATTATTGCGTTTTTTCGTTCTATTGCTTGCACAGGAATGTTTTTCTACAAAAATACATTTTGTAACTGATAACCGCAATATTTAAAACGTATTTTATTTTTTATCTATGATTTCGAGGGAGGCTGCGTAGTGTGATGCTTGGTAGGTGGGGGTGAGGAATTGTGTGCCTGAGATGATTTTTCCGTTGGAATATTTTATGGGTGATTCAATTGCCTTTTGAGTGATGGTGTTGACTATCTCTTGGGTTGTTTTATAATATCTTATTGCAAATTTTCCTTGCGACTGTGGTGCTAATAGTTTATCGCCTATGATGCTTGTTACCATTCCCATAGTCATGCGTAAGTTTAATTCTACGCAAGGATTTAGTTTTATTTTTTTTGCGTCACGATAAAATAGCATATCTATGCCAAGATAACCGGTGTAATGTGGAGCAATGATTGTTGTTAGTATTTTTTCTAATGTATTTCTTACATCTAATATGATATTTTCATTACCATATATGGCTATAAGGTTATTATGTAACATCATGGTAGGCATCACAAGTCCGTTATCGAAAGAACAATGATTGTCATTATTAAATATTGAATATCCCGAAAAGGTAGCAATTCCGTTTTTACAATAAAATTCCATTGCAAAGTCTAACACTTTGTCTAATGCTTCTTCACATAATAGGGAACCTTGCCGTAATAAAATGCCATTAGTCCAACGCTTAAAATCTATTGCATTAATGTCGAGGACTCTAAAGATGCCTTTTCCGCTACTTGACCATGGCGCTTTGATATAGCAATATTGATGTTTTTTTGCAAATGATTTGATGCTATCAAAATCGTGCAACTCTATTGGAATAGGGGAGAAGTTCATGCTGAGCTCTTCCCGTAGTGCATTATGAATAATAATTGATATTGAACGATGGGATAGATTACGTATTTTATCAATATAGTTTTTACTTGGCAATCTATCTTGTGGGACATTACAATCGATTAATCGTTTACGCATATCGTGGCTCCAGCCCCATGCCATAAAATCAGTATCAATTGTTGATAATTGTGATGTCTTAATTATTTCAGACTTTAAGTGTAAATTTTTTGATAAATTATCGAGCCATTGTTGATTTTCAGGTGCATTGGCTAATATACTTGAATTCTCGTCGCAATACCAAGCAGGTAGCATCTGCAAGTCGTAGCGGAGACAGGTAGCCATAGGAGGAGCTGTGTAGTTCTCGCCACCAAAGGCAAGAGCTAAATCATTATCGGGATTGAAAATATACGTTTTATGCTTCATTTCAAGCATTGTTAAACAATATAATTGGTTGTTGATGGTTTACCTTTTAATTTCATAATTGGATAACTCCCTGTAAGGGGTAGTACAAAGATATATTTTTTTGCTTAAGATTATTTACACAATGTGTATTATTTATTAATTTAGTGCAACATTTTCGGGGAATAATCGTCTTATAAATAAAGGGTGCAAATATTAATAATTTATGAACTTAAAACAATTATGAAAAAGTTTTTTTTACTCGCTGCAATGATTATAGCAACTACTACTTTGAGCTCAGCTATTACAATCGATGACTTTTGTGGCAAATACTCAAAAGCTCAAGATGCTACCGTGTTGAAGCTGGACAAAAACACGCTTGCAATGGCGATGTCCTTAAATAAAGTCAATGATATAATCAAGCAAATTGATGAAATAGTTATTATAAGCTTAGAGAACTGTTCTAATCCAGGTAAGGAAAATTTTGCTGATGATTTTAAAATGATAAAAGATAAAAGCTATAAAACATTTGTAAAAAACAATGAAGCTAATGAGAAAGCTCATATTTTAATTAAAGAAAATGAAGGGCTTATTAACTCTATGGTTATTATTTCTATTGATGAAAAAGATTGTGCCATTGTTAAAATAACGGGAAATATTGCAATGTCAAGTATAGATAGCCTTGTAGGTTCTATGAAATTTTAGCAAAACAGCTATTTAAAATCAATGGATACAAACGCTTTTAAGCAAAATTTTCTGCCATGCAGTAAAAAATTATATCTCATAGCATGTCGTTTGCTTAGGAATAGCGATGATGCCGAAGATATGGTGCAAGAAGCGTATATTAGGCTTTGGAAAAAGCGCGACGAGCTTGACGATGTTACGAATTATGAAGCCTATGCTGTTACTACATTAAAGCATACATGTCTCGACTTCTTGCAAAGTAAGCATGAAACGACATGTGAGGTTACAGATGCTGAAGAAAATATTGCATGCGACAGTTCATTGACCGACTATATTGAGAGCAACGAAGAACTTAATCTTGTTATTAAAATAATGGAACATTTGCCTCCACAGCAAAAAATGGTGATGCAACTTCGACATTTCGACGAATGTAGCATGGAAGAAATAGAACAAGCCACAGGGCTTAGCAACATAAACATTCGCACACTTCTATCGCGCGCAAGGAAAAAGGTGCGAGAACTATATAAAATGAGTTATGATTAATATTAATAAAATAGAGACTCTTCTTGATTCATTCTACAATGGTACAACTACCACTGAAGAGGAAAAGATACTTACTGATTATTTTTTGTCAGCAACCGATATACCACAGCATCTCACAGCCGATAAAGAACTTTTCATAGAGCTAAGCAAGGCCAGTAATTTAAGAATTGAATCAAAGATTAATGCGCTAATCGATTCTTTAGATAAAAAGGAAGATATACATAGAATAAATTGGAAATGGATAAGTGGCATTGCAGCTGGTATTGCGTTACTCATCTCATCGGGAATTGTATATTTTTATAACAATAATTCTATTGACAATCTTGAGCCTAAAGATACCTATACTGATGTCAACAAGGCTTATACCGAAGCCGAAAGTGCATTGCTATTAGTATCTGAAGCTCTAAATAAAGGCGAGGCTCAATACACCAAAGCTGAAAAAAAGATGGACAGAATAAATGAAATATTAAACAAGAATATAAAATAAGCGATTATGAAACTAAAGAATATAATACTGACGCTAATCATTATGTGCTCATCAATGACAATGATGGCAAGTGATTCTATATTTGAAAAGATATCTGACATGGACGGAGTGTCAACCGTGCACATATCAAAGAGTATGCTTAGAATGTTTAATAGTAAGTCAACCAAAAGTATTGGAGGTATTAATATTGGGACAATAGCGGGGAAACTTAATTATATTGATATATACTCTTCAGAATCAATTCCAGCGATAAAAAAGATACGTTTTTTGACAAAGTCAATTAAGACTATGCCTGGTTATGAAAGCCTTATTAAAATCAAAGATGATGGATCAAAGGTTGAAGTATTACTGAAGACAGTTGGTAAGATTTCGACTGTTATAACGATTGTAGATGACGGCAAAGAATATACGATTATTGTCTTAAATGGGGGCATTTCACTTGAAGATATTCAGAGTCTTACAAATCAATAGGACTAAAATTCACAATTTTTTGGCATATCTCTTTTTAGAATCATTCTAAATAGCTATCTTTGCACAAAAATAAATCGAGTGCAAACAAAAAAGAATAGAATAATAGCATTGTTTTTTACGCTACTTTTTGTAACGTATTATGGCAATATATCTCTATTTCAACACACACACATTGTTAATAATGTGCCCATTACGCACTCTCACCCGTATTCACCAGAGTCGCATCACAGTCATAGTGCATCATCTCTTATTGCATTTTCTCTTCTTAGCAACTTAATTGTCACTTCTGTTATATTAGGTATTGCCTTATCGGCATTCAGGTATCTAATACTTATCATAAAGATAGTAAACGACCGAGTATGTAATATATTTAAAACACGGAGGCTTTCAACCCGAGCACCTCCTATACTTGCTATAAATTAGAAACTATTTTCATGGCAATAGCATGCGATATGCGATAGCCATATTATTTTAATTATTAAGCATTTATACAATTTAATTTCGATGAAGAAAATTATTATTCTTTCATTATCACTCATTTTATGCGTGGCGATGAGCAAGGGTTTGGCGCATTCAAAACTTACAGATGCGCATATTACAGGTCATGTCGTTGACAAAAAATCGGGAGAGCATATCCCATACATAACAATAGTAATAAAAGGAATGAATATTGGCACAGCGACAGATGCCACAGGCCACTACTCCTTTAAAAATGTGCCAACTGGTACGTATGTTATTGAAGCCAGTGGCGTTGGATATATTTCAGAGCAACGTAAAATTGCTATCACTCCTAATAAAATCTTTGAAGTAAAATTTGAACTTGCTGAAGACTCGTTTCAACTTGAGCAGGTAGTAGTTACCGGAAATAAGAGCGAAGTAAAACGGCGTAATAGTTCGACACTTATAAATGTAGTTTCAAGCGAGGTTTTCGATTTGGTTGGAGCATCGTGTCTTGCCGACGGTCTTAGTTTTCAACCTGGAGTTAGGGTAGAGGATAATTGTCAAAATTGTGGTTTTACTCAAGTTAGAATTAATGGACTTGATGGTCACTACTCACAAATATTAATTGATTCTCGACCTGTGTTTTCGGCTTTAGCTGGAGTGTATGGACTTGAACAGATTCCAGCAACTATGATTGATCGTGTAGAGGTTATTCGAGGTGGCGGTTCGGCGCTATTTGGCTCATCGGCAATCGGTGGGACAGTTAATATTATCACAAAAGACCCTATTATAAATAGTGCCGAAGTTGCACACACCACAACATCGTTAGGCATTACTGGTGCTTTAGACAATAACACAACGCTCAATGCGTCGCTCGTTACCGATAATAACAAAGCAGGAATCTTTATTTATGGACAAAATCGCAATCGTAATGGATATGACCACAATGGCGATGGATTCACTGAAATACCGTTAATAAAAAGCCAAACGTTAGGTATTAGGTCTTTTTTAAAGACCAGTCAAAATAGTAAACTCACACTTCAATATCATGGTACTCACGAATTTCGTCGTGGCGGAGATAATACAAATCGACCTCCTCATGAAGCGCAAATTGCAGAACAAATTGATCATAATATCAACGGAGGTGGAGCCAACTTCGACTTATATTCTAAAGATTACAACAAGCGACTAAATGTATATTTCTCATTTCAAAACACAGCCCGTGAAAGCTATTATGGGAGTAAATATGATAAAAATGCTTATGGTACGACACAAGATCTCGTTCTTGTATCTGGCGCTCAATATACAAATAAATGGAATAAACTATGGTTTATGCCAGCCGAACTCGTAGGAGGAATTGAACACAATTATAATAATCTTGTTGACGAAGCTAAAGGCTATAATCATTACACAAAACAGAAGATTAATATTTTTGCAGGTTATTTGCAAAACGAATGGCGAAACGATAAGTGGGGATTTCTTATAGGAGGAAGGCTCGACAAGCATAATCTTATCGACCACTTTATATTCTCACCGCGAGCAAACGTAAGGTTTAATCCGACAAAAAATTTAAACTTCCGTGCCACGTACGCAACAGGATTTCGAGCTCCACAAGCATTTGATGAAGATTTTCACGTAGCAGTGGTAGGAGGTGAACGAGTTGTAACAATTCTTGCTAAAGGATTAAAGCCCGAGCGATCACAAAGTGTTAGCCTATCAGCCGATTTATATCACACCTTTGGAGAGGTACAAACAAATCTTCTTATAGAGGGATTTTATACCGACCTTAGAGATATATTTGCTATTCGTAAGCTCAAGGAGCCTGATGATAAAGGTAATACAGTATTAGAGCGTTATAATGGACATGGAGCCACTGTTATGGGAATTAACTTGGAAGGGAAAGCCATTTTCAACAATAAATTTCAGCTCCAAGCTGGTTTTACATTTCAACGTAGTCGCTACAAAGAGGCTGAGAAATGGAGCGAAAACCAAGATGTTCCAGCAGTAACTAAAATGTTTCGTACCCCAGATTTTTATGGATATTTCACAGCATCATATAGTCCTATAAAGCCACTTTCATTTGCTCTTTCAGGGACATACACAGGTAAAATGCTTGTTCAACACATGGAGGGAGCCGGTACACCAATTGACGTAGCTATTACAACGCCCGATTTCTTTGATATGAGTGCAAAGATAAGTTATGATTTAAAGCTATTTCAATATGTAAAAGTTCAGCTTAATGGAGGTATTCAGAATATTTTTAACGCTTATCAAAGTGATTTTGATAAAGGAGTCAACCGAGATTCGGGATATGTATATGGGCCATCAATGCCACGTAGCATATTTGTAGGAGCTAAAATCTCGATTTAATCTATAAACACAGATATTGAAAAGGAGCATGTCTAACTAATTTAGGCATGCTCCTTTTGATGTCTATATAAAATTTGGCTTTTATCTTAAAAACTTAGGAGCAAGGAATAGAAGCCCAAAGCTAACGCCGAAATTCCAATTTCGAGCAGGATAGCTCAAATAATTACCATATATGCTTATTGAGGCAAATGGGAAATTATACACCGCCGCCATCTCGGCAATAAAACTTGGGTCGTTAAACCAACGTCCATATACTGCATCACCTTTGCCATTGTCTTTAATCTTTTGAAAAGGCATAAAGGCATAAAACTCTGTACGAAGTTGAAGATTATCTATTATTTTCCAAATAGGAATAACGCCTAATGCTACAAATGAATTAGCTCTAAAGGCTGGATTGAAATAATTCTTTGTAACAGGAGTTGGAGCGAATGCAGGTGCTTGAATTAATGATGCCGTATAATTGCCGAGCAGGCTTTTTGTTGATGCCATAGCATCTATTTTAGCTCCAAGGCTAAAATGCTTATCTAATTGATAATACTTTGATACATTACATTCTATCTGCCCCCAGCCACAAGGGTTAAATGAAGCATAATCAATTCCTCGTGGTTTATATTGATGATTACCGTAAACCCCCATAGCTGTTACATCTAATGCGAGGCCAGCGGTAGGATACATTTGATTATCAAGAGTATTCATATCAAATGTCGCACTCACTTGTCCAAGATTATATCGTGCCTCATCGAGTTGCTCTTTTAAATTATCAACTATTGTATTTTGATGAAATCTATCTTTCATGTAGCCATAGCCTACCCCCAACTCAAATTTTGCATTACGTCCTACGGCTATCCCATATTTTAATCTCACAAAATTATCATAATTGATAACATAAGTCGGTAGTTCATCTGAATAAAATAATATATCACTTTCATAGAATTTGTGTTGCGAAACCACCCCTTGAAGTTTCAAATACGATGGTACATCTGTTGTTAAAGATACCTTTGCATTCACTTGCCCTGCATAATATGATTGACCTATCCAGCCACTAATATCGGCATCAAAAGAATGGAAATTAAGAGTTTTAAATCCTGTTGAAAGATATATCATACTATTAGTTGAAGATGTGATATATCCACCTATGCCAAGAGATATATTATCCTTTACATCTGCAGTTATATTAAGGTCAAACGTGCCATTCCTATTATTATATTTTGCTTGTGGTATTAAGTCCTTTATTTTACCACCAGAAATTGCCTTATAAAAAGAATCCTTTGCCTCAGCCATATTGATAGTATCATTATGGTTGTTATCGGTAAACATGTATTTAATAAAGTCATTTTGGTCAGGTCTCGCTCCTGTAACTATAACTGAATCAAATACTACTTCGGGAGTTGCACTCTTAAAAATATCGCGTTTTAGTGTTCGTGTCTCTTTTGGCATTCTTGCATGCACACGCGTTTTTATTGAGTCCATCATAGTCATTGCTTTATCATAACCTATCTGATAAATTGCTTGCGCTTTTGGGAAATCGAGTAATCCAAATTCTTGTAAATTGATATCTATTTTCATTCCATCTTTAGCTGGAATTGTTTTATCCTGTGGTTGCATCACCATTGCCTCGATCTGATCTATAAGATTTTCATCATCTTTTTTTTCTCCTCCAATTGCCACATCAATACCTATCATTATTGAAGGCGCAAAATCTTCGCGCATAACATCAACTGGGAAATTATCATAAATTCCGCCATCTAAGGCAATTACACCGTCTATCTTAATTGGCTTAAATACAATAGGGAAGCTCATCGAAGCCCTTATGGCATCTCCTAACTGCCCCGATTTGCACACTATTTTACGCTTATTATAAACATCTGAAGCAACGCATCTAAAAGGGACGAATAGTCTATTAAAATCGCCATCGCACTGTGCCGAATAAGCCGAAAATAATTCCATGAACGCAAAATTCATGGGGAGTGGGTTAATAAGGCTACGAGGGAGTAAATTAGTGCTTATTTTCGTAGAATCGCCAAAATTAAGATTAAAGTGCATAAATGCAGGCGTTTGAGATGGCTTTAAAAAATAATATTTTAAATTTTCATTAATAACGCCTGTTGACCAGTCAGCAAATCCATTAGATAGCAATAATTTCATCATTTCATCGGGTGTGTATCCTATAGCATACATTCCTCCAACTATTGCACCCATAGATGTTCCTGTTATATAATCTATTGGTATGTTATTATCTTCAAACGCTTGAATGACACCTATATGTGCAATACCCTTTGCACCCCCACCACTTAACACAAGCCCCACCGACTCAGCCGTTGCGGAGAATGCTACAATTAGCATTACACTTAATATAAGACCAACCTTTTTCACAGTCTTTTCAGTTTGTTTAATTATTTAGCTTTTTCACTATCTGTAATAAATGAATCTTTAAACCCGATAAAGTATAATACGCCATCAATACCTATTGTAGAAATACTCTGTCCAGCATTAGCCTTTACCTTTGGCTTAGCATGAAAAGCTATTCCCAGTCCAGCTGTTGAAAGCATAGGCAAGTCATTAGCTCCATCACCAACGGCTATCGTTTGAGCAATATTCACATTTTCAACCTGAGCAATTAGTTTTAGTAGCTCAGCCTTTCTCTTGCCATCTATTATATCACCTATATATCGCCCTGTTAACTTTCCATTTTCTATCTCAAGTTCATTAGCATATACATAGTCTATTCCAAATTTTTGTTTTAAATAATTACCAAAATATGTAAATCCGCCCGATAATATTGCTGTTTTAAATCCTGCACGCTTTAGCACTTCCATCATGCGATCAACCCCCTCTGTTATAGGTAGGTTTTCTGCTATCTCTTTCAGCACACCCTCATCAAGTCCTTTAAGCAAAGCGACGCGTTCGCGGAAACTTTCACTAAAATCTATTTCGCCTCGCATTGCAGATTCTGTGATAGCCTTAACTTTATCTCCAACGCCAGCTCGCATTGCAAGTTCATCAATTACTTCAGTTTCTATTAAGGTAGAATCCATATCAAAGCATACCAACCTGCGACATCTTCTATACATAGTATCCTCTTGCAATGATATATCAAATTCAAGGTCATTGGCAAGAGTCATAAAATCGAGTTGCATCTTATTCTTATCGTTTGGCGTACCACGCACTGAAAATTCCACACACGATTTTGATTGTGGTTGCTCCTTTTCAATCAAAGGCATGCGCCCTGTGAGACGTTGTATTCCATCGATATTTAAATCTTGCTGGCATATAATCTTTGTTACGGCTGCAATTTGAACAGCTGTAAGTTTACGACCAAGAATAGTAATTATATATCTATTTTTACCCTGTAACTTAACCCAATTAGTATATTCGTCTACCGCAACAGGTGAAAATCGAATTTTCACGCTCATTTCGTATGCCTTAAACAATAACTCTTTTAGTATGTCACCCGATTTTAGGCTATCGGTCTTAAATAAAATGCCTAAAGCTAATGTGTGATGAATATCAGCTTGACCAACGTCAAGAATCTGCGCATCATACTTTGCTAATATTTCAGTTAATGCCGAAGTTACACCTGGCCGATCTTGTCCAGATATATTTATAAGGATTAGTTCTAATTCTGCTTTTTTCTTTGTCATTACTCTATTATTTATTAAACATTCCAAATTTAAGCATATTTTCTTGAAATCCGAAAAACTTCATCTTTTTGAGCATATATTTTTATAACAATCAGTTTTATCCATAATACCGCTTTAGTGCTGTGCGATAAAGTTATTTGTGAAAAATAACGATTAGTAATATTTTAGTTAAATAACACTAACAAAAGTGACAACAGGAGACATAATTCACTATATTTGAAAAAATAAGTATTTATTTAGGCTAAAATATAATTAATATGAAAAAACTACTATCTTTAATTATGCTACTCGCTTGCCTTGTGACTGCGAGAGCTGCGGAGTATGAAACACTTTCGGTGCATCTGAAAGATGGAACGAGTACACAATTTCTGCTGAACGAGGAGCCGAAAATTACTTTTGGCACCACAACAGTCAAGGTGCAATCAACACATCTCACAATGGAGTTTGAAAAAGCAAATGTTCTTAAATTTACCTATGGTGGTAGTTCATCTGTTGATGAAATCAAAACAGAGTCCACACCATTTATCCAACAAGGTAATAAACTCTTATTTCTCAATCTTGCAAATGATTGTGTGGTTACTATTTATAACGTGAACGGAGCTATTGTGCAATCGCCAGTTGTAGTTAGTGACAATCAATTTGAAATAAGCGTCGCCGACTTATCGGCAGGGATTTATATTGTGAAAGTTGGCAGTCAATCCTATAAAATCATTACTCGATGAAAAGATATATTTTATTCCTGCTTGTTGCATTAAGTTTTGTTGCAAGCACCGCACAAATGCTTGAAGAATTTCATATAATACGGTCCGATGGCTCATTTTCAAGTTTCTTATGTAGCGAAATAAAGAGCATCCAATTTTCAAAAACCGATGTCTCTGGCGTTATTGTGTCTGAAAAATATATAACACAAATTGTGGAAAAGTCTGATGGCTCATCTTACAAAGTGCCTATAAGTGAGATGAAAGAGATGTCATTTGCCACGCCTCCAATTGAGCAGAGCACATATATCGATCTTGGATTGAGTGTAAAATGGGCATCATGTAACGCTGGCGCAAGTTCTCCTGAAGGGTATGGTGGTTACTATAATTGGAAAGCCGCATGTAAGTTTAGTCTTCCCACGCAAGAGCAAATGGAAGAATTAATTATTAAATGCACATGGGAAAGTACCTCATTAAATGACGTAACAGGCGTGAAAGTAACAGGGCCTAATGGAAATAGTATTTTTATGCCGTATTCGGGTTTCCTCATTGGCTCTATTCCCCTCGGACAGGGCAGCAATGGCTACTATTGGTCGAGTACTCTTGACCCGAACAATGCTGTCGATGCCAGAATATTGGCCTTCGACGTTGGCGGTTATGTGTTCAACGTCGACGTGGACGAAGAGCTCTCTGTGCGCCCAGTATCAGACACGCCTCCAATCGAGACATATATCGATCTTGGATTGAGTGTAAAATGGGCATCATGTAATGAAGGAGCAAGTTCTCCCGAAGGGTATGGTGAATACTATAATTGGGAAGCTGCATGTAAGTTTAGTCTTCCCACAAAAGCGCAAATGGAAGAATTAGATAGTAAATGCACAATGG
>JAVWYO010000044.1:0-16029 GCA_036661515.1 Muribaculaceae bacterium
ACCATTATAAATCAAGTTCGTGTAGGGTTACACGGTGGATTCAGTGTTTTATCCTCAAATAGTTATTGATATACAGTCTGTTGTCAAAGTGTCAAGGCATTCATTTTGAACGCCTTATTAATCAATAGTAATTTATGTAACTCGCCCGTAATCAGCAATTATTTTCCGATGCAGAAGCGGGTGAAGATGGAGGTTAGGATTTGGGTGGTGGTGATTTCGCCGGTGATTTCGCCGAGATAGTGCATACATTCGCGTATGTCTTGACTGATGAAGTCGCCACTAATGCCTGCTTGTAGCCCTTCGATGGTGCGTGTTATGGCTTTGCGCGCGTTTTCTAATGCGGCATAATGTCGTGCATTTGTTACGATTACTTCACTACTGTCGTTCGATGGAAGGTGCGCGCTGGATATTAAAAGGCGTTCGAGCTCATCAATGTTTTTGCTTTGCTTAGCCGATATAAATATTAGATGTGAGGTTGTGGGTAGATTCTCTAAAAGTGCCGATTTAATCGAGCTTATTTGCTCATCAAGCAATGTATCCATTTTATTAATAACGGCAATAAGTGTCTTATTTTCAGTTCTTGAAATAATATTTTTACTCATTTCAATAATCTCAGTGAGCGGTGCATTTCCATCGATTACCCACATGGCAATATTTGCCTCGTCGAGCTTTTTAAATGTACGCTCAATACCCATATTCTCGATTTCATCGGTTGTGTCGCGGATTCCTGCGGTGTCAATAAATCGAAACAAAGTTCCTTGAATGGTGATTGTATCTTCGATAACATCGCGTGTGGTGCCATGTATATTGCTCACAAGTGCGCGATCTTCGTGCAAAAGGTGATTTAATAATGTAGATTTACCAACATTTGTTTCGCCAACAATCGCAACAGGAACGCCATTTTTTATGGCATTTCCAACTGAAAATGAATTGGCAAGGCGTGAAATTACATCATTTATATTTTGTGCAAGACTGGTGAGGCGAACGCGGTCGGCAAATTCCACTTCCTCTTCGCTAAAATCTAATTCAAGTTCTATTAACGACACAAATTCGAGTAATTGCTCTCGCAATAGGCTAAGTTCGCGACTAAATCCACCGCGCATTTGATTTATTGCAATGCGATGAGAAGCCCTTGATGATGATGCAATAACGTCGGCAATGGCTTCGGCTTGTGAAAGATCAATTTTGCCATTCAAAAAGGCACGTTGTGTAAATTCGCCACCAGTGGCAATGCGGCAACCGTTTTGTATAAGTAAATTAAGTAATTGTTGTTGAACCCATAATGAGCCATGACATGAGATTTCAACGATGTCTTCGCCCGTAAAAGTGTTAGGCGCACGAAATACGACAATCACAACTTCATCGAGAATTTCAGCGTTTTTGTCAATAATTCGTCCAAAATGTGCAGTGTGTGATGGCACATTTTCAAGATTAATCCCAAGCCATGATTTCATAACGACATCAATAGCATTATTACCGCTAACACGCACTACTGCAATGCCACCGATTCCTGGTGCTGTTGAGACAGCACAAATTGTATCATTTCTATCGTTATTCATCGTTGATTCCATTCATTTATATTACTTGTCCTTTCAACTTTATTCTCCATAACATCAGGTAATGATGAGAAAAAATCATATCCTGTCAAAGATTCAATGCTATCGACCGTTACCACATATTTTTTCATTTCGCCTTTGCACTTTTCATTATTATAAAGAAATGCAATAGCGCGTGGGTGCTGGGCATAAGGAGCAAGAATAATTTTGAAAAATTTAGAAGGTACAGCAACCTCATTATTGCCAATTTTCTCGATTATATCGGACAAAACAGGTCCGCACACCACCATAATAGCACTATCACGTTCAGCCCATTCTCGCACCTTATTTTCGAGCTTATGCCAAGCTCCAGTGTTGAGCGACTTATTTTGCGGACACACGTTTGACATATAAAAAGACTCGCGCATAGCATCTCTGTCCCATTTCATATCGGCAGCAGGAGCCATGTGCCCTCTGTCATATCCCGAATTTGTGTAGTCCATTGGGCTTGCGCTGTTGGCAAAATTTGGGTCTTTCTCAAAGTTTTTATAACGAGGTACTTTCCCCATCGTTTCATCTTTTGTAATCTCATAGCTCACACAATTTGGAATATGCAATGTTGAGTTGAAATATACAGTATAACCAGTGTATTCGTGTATTTCTTCAGTCATATCACTGGCAAGTTTTACTTCTTGAAGATTCCCAAATTCGCTGATTTTATCGGCATTTTTACTCTCAGCAAAATTTTCATTTATGAAATATCGGCCTATAAAAAATAGAATAATTAGCACCACAGCAAGCCACAAAAATGATATAATCATCTTGCGGTAATCAGGTGATTTCCCTTTCCTCCTTGATTTATATGTCCTTTTTCTTCTACCGTTCATCGTCATTAATATCTTGGTTACAAAAGTACAAAATAATTATTATCTTTAATTATTAATATGGAATACGAAATATTGAAAATGAATTTCCACATTACAGCCAATTACTGTATCTTTGCATATCAAATAGATAAGTAATTTAAAATCACAATAAACTATGACAGTAGTTGACCGATTTCTTCAGTATGTGAAGTTTGACACACAAAGTGATGAACTCACGAATCTCACACCTTCCACACCAGGGCAAATGATATTTGCCAAACATCTTGAAAAAGAGCTTATCGCTCTTGGTCTTAAAGATATTTCGCTTGATGACAATGGATATTTGATGGCAACACTTCCCAGCAATTGCTCAAAGAAAGTGCCAGCAATTGGATTCATTGCTCACCTCGACACTTCGCAAGACATGTCGGGTCGCCACGTAACCCCTCGAATTATTGAGAAATATGACGGTGGTGACATCACGCTTAACAGCGAGAATAATATTATACTATCGCCAAGTCAATTCCCAGAATTAAACGATTATATCGGACAATCTCTAATTGTTACCGATGGAAATACTCTTCTTGGTGCTGACGACAAAGCAGGAATTGCCGAAATAATCACGGCTGTCGATTATCTCCTTAAGCACCCCGAAATTAAGCATGGCGATGTGCGCATAGGGTTTAATCCCGATGAGGAAATAGGGCAAGGAGCACACAAATTTGACGTAGAAAAATTTAATGCCGAATGGGCTTATACTATTGATGGCGGAGCAATTGGAGAGCTTGAATATGAGAACTTTAATGCTGCCACAGCAAAGGTCACATTCAAGGGGTTAAATGTACACCCAGGCTATGCAAAACATAAAATGATAAATTCAATACGCATTGCAAATCAATTTGTAATAATGCTTCCACGATGGGAAACACCCGAACACACTGAAGGCTACGAAGGCTTTTATCACCTCGTAGGCATTGAGGGGAATGTTGAAAAGGCTGTTTTGACATATCTTATTCGCGACCATGATACCGATAGATTTTTGCGTCGCAAAAAAGAGCTTGAGCATCTCACTCGCAAGATAAATAAAGAATTTCCCGACTGTGCAAGCCTTGAAATAAATGATAGCTACTACAATATGTGTGAGAAGATTAAGCCAGTGATGCACATTATTGATACTGCTGAGCAAGCCATGAAAAATGTAGATGTAATTCCAAAAGTGTTGCCAATACGCGGAGGAACTGATGGAGCGCAACTATCCTTTAAAGGTCTTCCTTGCCCCAATATCTTTGCTGGTGGGCTAAATTTTCATGGGCGCTATGAGTTTGTCCCTATCTTATCAATGGAAAAAGCATGCGACGTAATCGTTGAAATAAGCCGACTTGTAGCTGATAAATAAGTTATAATAGATTTTATATATAAGGGTGTAGCACATAACTACGCCCTTTAATTTTCGTATCAATGAAGACACTTATTGTCATAACCGGTCCCACAGGTGTAGGGAAAACAGATATTGCTATAAATATAGCCAAGCGACTTTCTGCTGAGATAATATCGGCCGATTCGCGCCAATTATATCGTGAAATACCCATAGGCACAGCAGCCCCAACGGTTGAGGAACAAGCAAAAGTATGTCATCACTTTGTGGGTACACTAAATCTTGATCAATATTACAGTGCAGCACAATTTGAAACCGATGTATTGAAATTACTTCCAAGTCTTTTTGAAAAATCAGATTATGCTATTCTTTGTGGTGGATCGATGTTATACATTGATGCAATATGTCGTGGGATTGATGAAATTCCCACTATTTCCGATGAAATTCGTAATAGCGTTATTGAAAAATATAAAAATGAGGGGATCGAATCGATATGCGCAGAATTACAGCGATTAGATCCCGATTATTATGCAATAGTTGACCATAGTAATCACAAACGCATAATTCATGCCATAGAGATTTGCCAGCAAGCAGGAGTGCCTTACACCACACTACGCACAGGTAAGCACAAGCAACGGCCATTTAGAATTATAAAACTCGGAATCAACCTACCACGACCACAGCTCTTTGAACGCATAAATAATAGAGTAGAGAAGATGCTCGAAAATGGAATGATTGAAGAAGCCAAGCAAGTGTATCATCTTCGCCACTTGAATGCGTTAAACACCGTAGGATATAAAGAATTATTTGCATATTTTGATGGTACAATGGACTATACCACAGCCAAAGAACGCATAAAAAAGAATACACGTGTTTATGCCAAGAAACAGCTTACATGGTATGCAAAAGACAATGAAATAGCATGGCTAACGCCACAAGAAGCGTCAGCCTGGACACCATTATAATCTACTTTTGTAACCCACATCGTACAATGTGAATAGCATGTGATGGCAAATCCAATGAAATAGTTGACGATGCCACAGCCGAATATCTTAGATTTCCATATACATTATAAATCATAATATCTTTGCCGTCAATATCTCCATTAAAGTGAATAATTCCAGATGCCGCATAAATTTTAACTTTATCATTATTCGATTCTACATCGTTCACGCCACTCTTTTTTATAGTAGTGTAGTTATGTGATTTGTCAGCAAAATAGAATGCTTGTTCTCCGATTTGCTTAATATTGTTTGGAATATGAATATCAGTAACGCCAGAATGATAAAAAGCGCGGTGAAAGTTTATAAAATAATCTTTGTTGTAGAGGTTCCACAACGCACAATATACATTGCATGCTCTGGCAGTCCTATTGATATAACTGGAGTTGCAGCCGCAGAGTACCAAAGATTTCCGTATACGTCATATATTGAAACATTCTTTCCGCTAAGTTCTCCATTAAGATATATATTTCCTGAGGCAGTATAGATAGTTACCTTGTCATTGTCATCGATAATATCGTTCACTCCACTCTTTTTTATAGTAGTGTAATTATGTGATTTGTCATCAAAAAAATAATTTGTTGGAACAATTTTATAAGTCTTAGGAATGCCATTATTAGGCAAATAATAAGTCTCAGCAGCAGTGACAGCTATCAACTCATCGCCGTCATATATCTTATAAGCCTTGCTATCACCAAGCGAAATGACATCATAATCCCCAACATTAACACCTTGAACAGTCATTGCCATTTCAAATGTTTCAGAGGGATATATCGAGAATGTATTCCATGGAGCAGTCGCATTATAAGTGTCAACCGATTTATCGGGAACTATAATATCAATAGTTGTCAAACCTTGAAATACGGCAAATGCTGTGGCATCGGGAGGAGTTTCAGCAAGGCAATATATCTCAGCAAGTCCATGACAAGCATAGAATCCATAAGAGCCAACTTTAGTAACCTGCGAAGGGATAAATAGAGAACGTATTTGTGGACACGCTTGAAGTGCCCCCGTATTAATATCTTTTACGCCATCGGGTATTGCAAGTCCACTAATATTTGTACCCGAAAGAATATACGTAGATAGAGTTTTCAACCCTAATGGTAATGTTATATTATTCAATTTGTCAGCAAAATAGAATGCTTGTTCTCCGATTTGCTTAATATTGTTTGGAATATGAATATCAGTAACGCCAGAATGATAAAAAGCACGGTCGCCTATTGATGTCACATTATATGTCTTACCTTCATTCTCAACAGTAGCCGGGATATGTATGACTCCTTTATATGACGCATTTTCTTTTACATCATAGGTTACTTCAACATCACTCTTTGATGGCAAAATGTTGTAATAAAGATTCCCATTTTGAAAATCGTAAGCCGACATGTGAGAAACGGCTATCGAAACCATTAACAATAGTATAAACTGTTTCATTATAGATATATGTATTTTTTGCAAAGATAGTTTTTTATTTTTATTATTCTCTATAATATATACGTTTTACGCGAGTAGATATTGAAGTTAATATCTCATAGGGTATTGTATCTAATCTATCTGATAATGCGGTTACAGGGATATGCTCGCCAAATATTTCTACCGTGTCTCCTACGCTACATATCACATCGGTAACATCGACCATGCACACGTCCATACACAGATTGCCAATCGTGGGGCATAAAACTCCATTGATATACATGTTGCACCCTCCATTACCAAGATGACGATCAAGCCCATCGGCATATCCTATTGGAATGGTGGCAATTAGCGAGTCTCGTTTCAATAATCCCTTGCGGCCATAGCCTATTGTAGTTCCTGCGCCCCATGGCTTGATTGATATAATCACAGAATGTAGTGCCGACACCATGCTCAATTCATCTTCCGAACCATCGCTGGTGGTTGATATTCCATAAAGACCTATTCCAAGACGAACCATGTCAAATTGCTCTTCTGGGAAGCGAATAATACCAGTAGTATTAAGGATATGACGCAAAATATGATACTCAAATCCTGCCTGTAACATCACACAACACTCATCAAAATAATCAAATTGTTGCATGGTGTAGTCGTCCATCGAGGGGTCATCGGCAACAGCAAGATGTGAGAATACGGAGCATGGTTTAATTGCCGATTGACTATTCAGCAATTCTATCAATTCGGGCAACTGTTCTTTGAGAAAGCCAAGTCGGTGCATTCCTGTATCAAGTTTTATGTGTACCGGATAATTTGTTATACCAAATTTCTCAGCTTCATGAATTATTTCTCGGCACATCTCTATGCTGAATATTTCAGGTTCAAGCTGATAGGAAAACATAGCCTTATAGTTTACAACCATAGGATTCAGCACCATAATAGGCATAGTAATGTCTGCCTTACGCAAATCGACACCCTCATCGAGCACCGCAACGGCAAGATAAGCTGCGCCACTATCTTGAAGCGTCTTTGCCAGCTCATAAGAGCCAGCTCCATAGCCCGATGCCTTCACCATGCACACAATCTTCGTTTCGGGTTTTAAATGCGACCTAAAGAAATTGTAATTATTAGTTACTGCATCAAGATTTACCTCAAGAACTGTTTCATGCTGTTTTGCCTCAAGCATATCTGAGATGTCACCAAAATGGAAATTTGGGGCACCTTTTATAAGAATTAATTCATTCTCAAAATCACTTGGCGACATACTCTCAAAGAAATCCTTTGACGATGCAAAGAATCTTGAATTTACATCAAAATACTTGCTATGGCGCATCATCTCGGTGCCAATACCGATAAAGCGATTTATCGATTTATTAGTCAGAAGTTCTGCTACCTTTTTATAAAGTATGCTATCGGTAAATGACTCGTGGAGCACATCAGAAAGAATTACCGTCATTCCACGACGACTCGTTGACCTACGACTCATAAAATCGATTGCTGGAGCAAGCGAATTATAATCGCTGGTATAGGCATCAGAAATTATCAGGCAATTATTTACACCCTCTATAACATTAAGACGTGTCCCTACCGATGTGAGCAAATTCATACGTTCGGCAATAGTTTCTTGACTCTTGTGAAGGTATAGCATAGTAGCTATACAATTTATAGCATTCTCAATATCACTATCTCTCACAAATGGGACAACAGCCTCCATCTTCCGTCCAATATAATTATATATTATGGTAGTTGAACCACCATGTTTAATAGTCTTTGATATAAAAAGAGGGCGATCGGCATCTTTCCTCGACCATGCAATCTCTTGAGCTACACTGCAACTATTTCTCAAAGTTTCACTTATAAGTTCATCATCGGCATTATAAATAACGCAATCACATTTTCTCAAAAGCAAAGCCTTCTCTTCACACTTTTGCTGCATTGAACTAAAACCCTCGTTATGCTCATTATTTAGGTTAGTGATAATGCCAATATTAGGGCATATCATAGATTCCAGTGGAGCCATTTCATCGGGTAATGATATTCCAGCTTCGATAATAGCCAATGTGCTGTTATCTTCAATTTTCCACAAAGATAATGGTACACCAATCTGTGAATTGTAACTTCGAGGACTGCGCACAATATTATAATCCTCTTGCAATAATTGATTTAGCCACTCCTTTACAGTCGTTTTCCCTCTACTTCCTGTTATCCCAATCACAGGAAGTGAAAAACGCTTTCTGTGATATGCAGCAATCATTTGCAACGCATTTGTGGTATCTTTTACTACAAGAAAATTAGCCTCAGGAAATTCTGACGCTCTTTCAAATCCATTATCAACAACAAAATTGCGAACGCCACGTTGGTAAAGCTGAGCTATATAATTATGCCCATCATTGTTCTTTGTTCGTATTGCAAAGAATAACGACTCTTCGGGATAAGTGAGCGAACGAGAATCAGTTAAAAGTGTGCTTATTGTTGCGTCTTTTAATTTTGAACTTGAAATATTGAGTATTTTGGCTATTTTCTTAATTAGATAATTCATAGTAGCTTATATTATTTATTTTGTCAAGATAAGGATATTCATTAATTAAGTTAGTTATCACGAGTGTCGTATCTTCCTTAAATTTAGCAATAACATCTTGATTATTTGACATAGGTCGATGAGTAAAACGTTTAGATATTTTAGTGCATTTATTAGCAATATCAATAACCGATTGAGTGAAATACGATTGCTGAAATATCTCCCATATATAATCAATTGCAACATCACTTATATGCACCATATCGGCTGCATAGAAACGATAATCGCGCAAATCGTCCATCATAATCTCATAAGCAGGGAAATAGCTACAAGTCTTAGGGTATCTTTCTATAATCTTATCTATCGCTACACGCAATATACTCTTATTAAGATTGTTTTCGGCGATGCCATCGGCAATATGTCTTATAGGACTTACTGTGAAAATGATTTTAATCGACTCGTTTAATTTTAAGATGCGACTTATATTATTACAAAATTGCTCTGCAACTTCGTCGGCGCTCATTCTTATACGCGAAAAGTGTGATGCAGGATATTTATGACAATTATTGACTATTAAATTTAATTCTTTGTGAACGTATATCGACGCTGTGCCAAGTGTAAAGATAAGAGTTTTTGCTCCTTGTAAGTTGTCAAATGCCTGCTCAACTCTATTATTCATTTCAGCTTTTGCATTTTCCTTATCACTACTCGAAAACGCTGAATGGTAATAAAAGCTATTCCACACACCATTCTGCTCAAATAATTCCGCATCAGTAGTAAGTGTCTTATTCAAAATCCTATCAATACTTTGATTTATACTTGCAGGATTGAATGTTGTGCCAAATGGATTAATATCAACATTAAACATAGCATTTCGCAATCTACTACCAATATTATCGGAAAAGCATGAGCCAAACATCATTATCCCTCCATCATGAAGAATAAGCCCCTTTGACGGCACAGGTGTTACAGGTGTCCTTAATTCCATTTCATTACTTTTCAATCTTTAATACTATTACAAATCATGTGCAATTCGCATCATCTCACGGCATTGCCACATTGAGTGATACAAAGATATATATAATAGATATATTTAGCATGGAAAACATTTTTATATTTTAGCATAAAGCCTATTTATTGTTCATGAATATGAGGCGATATTCAAAATGGTTTAGTAATTTTGTAGCGGTAATCAATATCAATATATGATTGAACGCATCATTATTATCGACAATATTGACCCAGTAATTTTCTACGGAGTTAATAACAGCAATATACAATTAATTCGCAATTTATTTCCAAAATTGAGGATTGCTGCTCGTGGCTCTGTGATTAAAGTTATTGGCGAGGAGCTTGAGTCCTCTGAATTTGAAGAGATGATAAAGCGGCTCGAAGCTTATTGCGCTAAATATAATCAACTCACGCCCGAAGTTATTATCGACACTATCAAAGGTGGTGCTCCTAAAGAACTAAATTGCGATGACGTTATTATATATAATGTAAATGGTAAGCCTATATTAGGGCGAACACCAAATCAAAAAAAATTCGTAAAGATATATTCCGAAAGCGACCTAACATTTGCTTTAGGCCCTGCTGGTACTGGTAAAACGTATGTGGCAATAGCTCTTGCGGTGCGAGCTTTGAAAAATCGTGAAGTAAAGAAGATTATCCTTTCTCGTCCAGCAGTTGAGGCTGGTGAAAAACTCGGATTCTTGCCCGGTGACATGAAGGATAAGATAGATCCATATCTGCAACCACTTTATGATGCTTTGCAAGATATGATTCCAGCAGCAAAACTAAAAGAATATATGGAGAGCAACGTAATACAGATTGCCCCACTTGCTTTCATGCGTGGGCGAACTCTTAGCGATGCTATAATTATTCTCGACGAGGCTCAAAATACCACCACGCATCAAATAAAGATGTTCATGACACGGCTCGGAATGGGGGCTAAAATGATTATCACGGGTGATATTACGCAAATCGATCTCCCTCACACCACTATGTCGGGGCTTGTACAAGCTGTCAAAATTTTAAAAGGGGTAAAAGGAATTGGATACATAGAATTTGGAAAAGAAGATATTGTGCGACATCAATTAGTGCAGCGAATCGTTGAGGCTTATGAGCGAAACGATGAGCGTATAAAAGCCGATAGATATGCCACATTAATCGATAAAAATGGGAAAGTCCATAATGAGCATCTGATAGATAACTAATCACATTTAATACATATTTTTGCTATGGCAACAACGTTAGTACATACCGATTTTAATTTTAAAGGACAAAGAAGTGTCTATCATGGTAAGGTACGAGATGTCTATGATATTAACGATGATATTATCGTTATGGTAGCATCTGATCGCATCTCGGCTTTTGATGTTATCCTTCCTAAAGGAATACCATTTAAAGGGCAAGTTTTAAACCAAATTGCAGCTAAATTCCTTGATGCTACATCTGATATTGTACCAAACTGGAAACTCGCCACACCCGACCCTATGGTAACAGTGGGGCTGAAGTGCGAAGGATTCAGAGTTGAAATGATTATACGTGGATACCTCACTGGTAGTGCTTGGCGCGATTATGCTGCTGGTAACCATGAAATTTGTGGAGTGAAATTGCCCGACGGAATGAAAGAAAATCAACGTTTCAATGAGCCAATAATCACACCTACAACAAAGGCTGATGCTGGACATGATGAAAATATTTCTCGCGATGAAATTATAGCACAAGGCATAGTATCTAAAGATGACTATGAAACAATGGAACGCTATACTCGCGCTCTATTTGAACGTGGCAGTAAGATGGCAGCCGACAAGGGGCTTATCTTGGTTGATACTAAATATGAATTTGGTAAACGTGATGGAAAAGTAATCTTGATTGATGAAATACACACTCCCGATTCTTCTCGCTATTTCCATGCCGAAGGATACCAAGAACGTTTTGAAAAGGGCGAACCTCAACGTCAACTTTCTAAAGAATTTGTACGTCAATGGCTTATTGAGAAAGGATTCATGGGTAAAGATGGAGAAAAGGTGCCTGAAATGACTGATGAATATTGCAACTCTGTGAGCGACCGTTATATAGAACTTTATGAGGGTATTGTTGGCGAAAAATTTGATAAAAGTAATGATGCTAATCTATCTCAACGCATTCAACATAACGTTGAAGCATATTTAGCTAAATTATAAAGATAATATAAAACTATAAATGGATTATAAGGCCGAAAAAATACGCCCATATAACGACAAAGAGAATAAGACTGGACAGGTGCAGCAGATGTTTGATTCTATTGCACCTGCCTATGACTTTATGAATAGAGCTATGACATTTGGTATAGATAAGTTGTGGCGACGCAAGGCTGTGAACCTACTTCGTGCATATAATCCAAAGAGAATACTCGATGTCGCAACGGGAACTGGCGACCTTGCTATAAAACTTCAAAAAGAGCTACACCCTTCACAAATGATTGGCATTGACCTTTCACAAGGCATGCTCAACATAGCTATTGAAAAGGTTGCTAAGAAAATGTTTAATGCACACTTGTCATTTGAGCAAGGCGATTGCTTGAATATGCGATTTGGCGAAGGTGAATTTGATGCTGTGACAGTTGCCTATGGTGTGCGCAACTTTGAGCATTTAGATAAAGGCTATGCCGAGATGTATCGAGTGCTGGCTACTGGTGGCGTTCTATGCGTTGTTGAGCTTTCAACACCGACAAATCCTATTATAAAAGTGCTATATGACTTCTATTCAAGGACACTAATTCCCAACATAGGCAAGTTGATTTCAAAAGATAAACGTGCCTATTCATATTTACCCGAGAGTATTGCCGCTGTGCCACAAGGCAACGAGATGCTTGAAATAATGCGTAATGTGGGATTCTCTAATTGTTCATTTATTCCACTCACCTTTGGCACTTGTACAATATATCTTGCTGTAAAATAAGAATATATCTTTTTTATTTTATCAATATAATATCGCATAAAGTTAATAATCAATACTACAATAGCATTTAATGCTATTGTATTGTTATATCTAATTACAGATATAATAATATTACAACACTTTTAATAGCAATATGCCAAAATATTGGTTTTATATTTGTTATTACCTTTGTAAAAACTTTGATTAAATGAAGCAGACACAACATCGCCCAAAGATACTTATTGTATATACTGGAGGAACTATTGGCATGATTGAAAATCCTGTCACTAAATCACTTCAGCCATTTGATTTCACTCACTTAATTGATAATGTGCCTAAGGTGAAGATGCTCGATTATGACATCGACAATATTCAGTTTAATCCTCCTATTGATTCGGCTAATATGTCGCCTTCGCACTGGAGCGATATTGCTGCTGCAATAGAAAAAAATTATGATTCTTTTGATGGCTTCGTTGTCCTTCACGGAACCGATACTATGGCTTTTACGGCATCGGCATTAAGTTTTATGCTCGAAAATCTGCATAAACCAGTAATCATTACTGGGTCACAACTGCCAATCGGAGAGGTGCGTACCGACGGTGAAGAAAATCTTATCACGGCTCTTCAAGTTGCTGCCGCACGTGATGTGAATGGCGATTCGATGGTGCAAGAAGTGGCAATACTATTTGAAAATTATTTGTGGCGTGGAAATAGGAGTACTAAGATGAGTGCCGATAATTTCAATGCGTTTAAGAGTAATAATTATCCGCCTCTGGCAAAAATTGGACTTGGAATAAATTTCGATGAAGATGCTTTGTATCGTGTCCCCTCTAAGAGACCGTTGAAGGTGAGATATGACATGGACACTAATGTAATGTACGTTAATCTGTTTCCTGGTATTACTGAAAACACGTTACGATATATCCTGAATACTCCCGATATTAAGGGTATAGTGCTTAGAACTTATGGCGCTGGAAATGGACCTGATGAAAAATGGGTTACAGATGCTTTGCGCTCTGCCGTAGAGTGTGGTATTGTGGTGCTTAATGTTACGCAATGCGTTAACGGTGGAGTGCATAATAGCATGTATGATACGGGGAATAATTTAGCTAATGCAGGAGTCATAGGTGGAAGTGACATTACAAGTGAAGCAGCCATTACCAAAATGATGTATTTATTTGGCACTGGATTATCCTCAGAAAATGTAAAAAAATATCTTTGCTGCTCGCTCTGTGGAGAAGTTACGATAGGCTAAGAAACTGCTTTGAATGACAGGCACTTATCGGCGATTGCGCGAACGATTGATTACTATGCGATCAATAAGTGCACCAATAAGAGCTGTTACGCTTATTGAGGCTATCATTATAAGCCACATGCACATTGAATGGCAGTCTATAAATTCCATAATATAGTTTTTATTTATTTACCTTTATTCCTATTATCTTTAGTAACTCATCTTTTTTCACTGGCTTAGTGATAAATGAGTTGCACCCTGCATTAAGAGCATTTATTCTATCGGTATCAAATGCGTTGGCGGTTACAGCTATTATTGGAATGGTTCTATTAAACTCTCTTATTTTTTGAGTTGCCTCTATTCCATTCATTATTGGCATTTTTATATCCATTAATATCACGTCATATTCATTTTCGAGTGCCATAGTCACTGCCTCATCACCGTTTAATGCATGAGATACTTCATATCCCTTTAGTATTGCTTTTAAAAGCATAAAATTACTATCATTATCTTCAGCAACAAGTATTTTCATAATATTTAAATTATTATCACTTTTATTGTTATCTATGGTGAATTGCTCCGCTTCATTAATTATATTGAGACTTTTTGAGTCGGTGACTTCGATTAACTCATCAATCTCTGCCTCACAAGGTATCCATGCCCAGAACTTTGAGCCAACACCTTCGGTAGATTCAAAACCGACTTCACCTCCCTTGGCATCAACTATTGCTTTGCATATAGCAAGCCCAAGACCACTACCTTGCGCAAAATCATCTAATTTACCAAATCGCTTATACACCTTGTCTTTTTCTGAATCTGGAATGCCTATTCCTGTATCCTTCACATATAGTAAAAGTCCATTATCTTTATATTCAAACCCCATTTCAATGTGTCCCGATGGCGTATATTTTATTGCATTAGTAGCATAGTTGGTATAAATCTGTGCAAGGCGATGTTTATCTAAATTTACCATACAATGTTTGTAGGGCCTATTTGAGATAAATTCCACAGCGGGATTCTTTAAGCGCTTTTTAATACTTAAAGCAAATTCATCAAATACGGGAACAAAGTCAAAATGCTCTTTTTTAAGATCAATCATGCCCGATTCTATCTTCGCTAAATCGAGAATATTACCTATAAGGCTAAGAAGAAGATCATTATTAGTGTTTATTATATTTATGTATTGCTCCCTATCTTTTTGGTCCTCTGTACTTTGCAATAGTTGTGAAAATCCAACAATTGCATTTAAAGGAGTTCTTATTTCATGACTCATATTTGCCAAAAAAGCTGATTTCAGATTATCGGCAGCTTCAGCATCATGCTTAGCCTTGTGTAATTCATTAATTATGCGTTTCTGCTCCGTAATATCATTGAGCCGTATTAATACTCCTTTAAATGCCCCATTATCTGTAAATAATGGAGTAGAACTACGCTCCACTGTTTTCCCTCCAGGATAAGGCATCTCAGTCGTTATAGTCTCTTTCGTTTTACGAATTGTAGGTATTGGACAATCAGCACATGGCGTATTATTTCCAAGCATCTTATAACAAATTTCGCCACCAATATGCTTTTGCGTTTCAGTACAGAACTTTTCTGGGAAAATTTTAGTTGCATTTTCCCACACAATATTATAATTGGCATCAACAAACAACAGAGCCGAACTTATGTTATCAAGAATTAATTGATTTTTTGTTGAGATGTCTTTAAAATCTTGCGAAAATGAATCGTTTGACTTTTTCTTAAATTTTATTATAAAAAAAGTAAAAATGATTAAGCCTATTATAGTTATAATCAATAATGAATTAATCCATGTTATAGTAGCCATATTTTATTCTAATTAGAAGATACTTTCAGCTATCACTGAGAACTCTTAATTTTTGTATGTTTTTTGTTAATATGAAGATGAATCGATGCTGAAACGATTCAATTAAGCAGTATATTTTATAATAATTACAAACTTAAACAAAATAATTATATAAACACCCTTTAAATATGATTATTTAAAAAAACTTTATCTATCTTTGTCGCACCACATTTCGGGGCATTAGCTCATCTGGTAGAGCGCAACACTGGCAGTGTTGAGGTAAGCGGTTCAAGTCCGCTATGCTCCACAATAAACATTGTCAATCAGTGTTTTGAAAATAATGTACACTTTTTGTACACGAA
>JAVWYO010000045.1:0-15012 GCA_036661515.1 Muribaculaceae bacterium
GTGACCAGTATCGCATATTGTGCGAGGATTAGATGATACTATTGTCCAACGTCCATTTAATCCCGTTAGCTCACAAACACTTGAAAAGGCATTCTTTATAGATTCTTGTGAAATAGTAAGCCCAAGATTTTTAAGTACAGGAATAGATGTCAATATCGTATTAGCATTTTTTAATTGACAATCTCCCGACAGTTCATCTACAATAATTCCATTATTAAGAGTTTCTATAATTAAGGTGTCATTATGTCGCTTGTATGATAATATTTGTGACTTGTCTTCAGCAAATATTATTGGAGCTGTGACACTTTTTGCTTTATCTTCAAATACTTTTCTAACATCATCATTCGCTTCACCAATAATGACGGGAGTATTAGCTTTTATTATGCCTGCTTTTTCAGCTGCAATAAGAGGCAGTGTATTACCAAGAAATTGTGTGTGATCAAATGAAATATTTGTTATGATACTTAGTATTGGCGATATGATATTTGTGCTATCAAGTCGTCCACCAAGTCCTACTTCGATAACTGCGATGTCAATATTTTCATCTCTAAAAAAATCAAATGCCATCATCATAGTAAGTTCAAAAAATGATGGCGAACCACCAAAAGAGGAGGCTTGAATTTTTTTGACAAATTCAGTAACATATTCTTTTGAAATCATTTTGCCATTTACTCTTATTCGCTCTCTGAAATCTATTAGATGTGGTGAGGTATAAAGTCCTACTTTATAGCCATTTTCTTGTAGAATAGCTGCAATCACATGAGATGTTGACCCTTTACCATTAGTCCCAGCTACATGAATGGTCTTATATGCTTTATGGGGGTCGTCTAATAAATTGGAAAGATTTTCACTTGTTTCAAGCCCAGCTTTATACGCAGCTCCACCAATACGTTGAAACATTGGTAATTGGTTGTATAAATAATTTAGAGTCTCTTCGTAGTTCATATTAATATATTAAAAGTCCAGCAATTCCAGCTAAAATAATTACAAAAATAGGGTGTATTTTAGTGAAATAGACTAAGCAAAAAGATGTAATAGCAATTATTATGCTATAAGAATAATCAGTAAAATTTTCTTTATTCATAAGCAATAATGCTGCTGACGCAATAAGTCCAACAATAACGGGACGCAAGCCCGAAAAGATGCCTTTTATAACATCACTATTTTTATGCCGTTGAACGAAATGGCTTGTAAATAATACAAGGAAAAAAGAGGGTAGTACAACAGTCGTCGTTGTAACAATAGACCCCCAAATGCTATTTGTAACGACATATCCTATATATGTAGCGCTGTTAATTCCTATAGGTCCGGGGGTCATTTGAGATATCGCTACAATATCAGTGAATGTGTTGTTTGTAATCCACCCAGAGCCAACGACTTCTTTTTGAATTAGCGTGAGCATAGCATATCCACCACCGAATCCAAATAATCCGATTTTAAGGTATGCCCATATAAGTTGTATATATGTATTCATTTATTCTCTGTCTCCTCCTTTTCTGATTTTTTTCGTAAATTATTGCGAGTATAAAATATATATCCTCCAATGCCTCCAAGAATAATAAATACGATAGGATTAGAAATATAAGGGATACCCGAATAAATGAGGATTGCTGTTATTACAGGTATAAATATTGTCTTAATATTAATTTTTGCAGATTTTGCAGTAGTAAATACAGGAGCAACAATAAGAGCGACAACTGCTGGACGGATGCCCATGAATATTCGATTAATAATGTCATTGTTCTTTATCATGTCGGGAGTAAGAAACATAGCAATAGCCAAAATTATTAGGAATGAGGGGATAATAGTACCCAGCGTAGCACAGACACTACCTCGCGTTCCACGTAATTTATCACCCACTGCTATTGAAATATTTACGGCAAGAATACCCGGTAGAGCTTGAGCTATTGCCAATAAATCGAGAAATTCTTGTCTATTTATCCATTTGTTTTTATCGACAACTTCTTTCTCTATTATTGAAATCATTGCCCAGCCACCACCAAAGGTGAATGATCCGATTTTCAGAAATGAAATAAATAATTTTAAATATATATTCTTCATAAACTCCTTTTATCATTACAAAAGTATATAAAATGTGGCTTCTATCACGGTATTTTTCAATTTTATTATCAACTTTATAATTGCCGAGAGAGCAGAAATGAAATTTTATATCATTAGACGTAATAAAATGATAAAAATAACTTACCTTTGTGCGCTGAACGAGCAATTATATTATGAAGCTGTTTTAATTTATTTTGGTAGATTTATATAGCTTTATTTATAATATTGATTTTTATGTTTTGGATTCTTTTTGGCATCATTTTCGTAAATAAATCTCGAAAATAGTCGCAAATCTATTCCGAAATAAATTAAAAACAGCATCTAACAATAAATATGAGGAAATTTATATATATATTTTTTAGTCTGTGTGCATTTGCTGCTTTTGCTAATAATGAGAACGTAGATAGCATAATAAATGTTCCCGACATCAAAATTGATACATTATCTACTCAGAAAGGAGACCAGCCTTCAGCTGTATTATCAACTGACAGTGTGCCAGTTAAGAAGAAAAGAAATGTTTTACAAAAGTTCTTTGATTATTTTGGTGATGCTAATAAGGAAAATAAAAATAAGAAATTTGACTTTAATGTTATTGGTGGTCCACACTATTCAACAGATACAGAATTTGGGCTTGGCTTAGTAGGTGCTGGATTATACAGATTGGATCGTAATGATTCAATTTTACCACCTTCTAATGTTTCTATTTATGGCGATATTTCAACTGTAGGATTCTACTTGCTTGGGATAAGAGGTACCAATATTTTCCCTCAAGATAGATATAGATTGAATTACAGCATTTATTTTTATTCTTTCCCTTCATATTATTGGGGAATAGGATATGAAAATGGTAATAACAATGACAATGTTACCAAGATGAAGCGGTTTCAGTCGAAGATAAAAGGCGAATTTTTATTTAAAGTTGCAAAGAATTTATATGTTGGACCAGTTTTGACTTGGGATTATGTAAGGGGCGATTCAATAAATAAACCAGAATTGTTAAATGGAATGGACTTAATAACGCGAAATTATGGATTTGGTGCTACAATTTCGTATGATTCAAGAGATTGCCTTACAAATGCGTCTAAAGGTTGCTATATTTATATAAATCAAATGTTTCGGCCAAAATTTTTATGGAATACATATGCTTATAGCACTACCGACATTCGTGCATCATACTATCGACGCGTGTGGAAGGGTGGAATATTAGCAGGCGAATTGCGAGGAATGTTTAACTTTGGCAATCCTTCATGGGCAATGATGGCTAAACTTGGCGATTCAAATTCTATGAGAGGATATTATGAAGGCCGATATAGAGATAAGCACATGCTTGAAGCTCAGATAGAACTACGACAACATGTGTGGCGACGTAATAGTGTAACTGTATGGGTTGGAGTTGGGTCGGTGTTTCACAATAGTGACTCATTTGGTCATGTCCTACCTAATTATGGGTTAGGCTATCGATGGGAATTTAAAAAGAACGTTAATGTACGATTAGATGTTGGATTTGGGAAACCAGGACAATGGGGATTTATATTTCAGATAAATGAAGCATTTTAAAAACATATGGGATTGGTGTCGTAACCAAGAAATTCTGTTTGCGATATTTATAATTATGATGATAATTCCGAACATACTATTATGTTTTACGGAATTTACGTCACCATTTACGAAGGTAATCAGTATTATTTTACCGCTATCAATATTTTGGATATTGATGACATTAACTAAGAAACCCGGTAAAATGCTATGGATACTATTCTTATTTGTGTTCTTCAATGCCTTTCAGATGGTTCTTCTTTACCTATTTGGAGAAGCTGTGATTGCCGTTGATATGTTTTTAAATCTTACCACAACAAATTCGGGTGAGGTTTCCGAATTATTGGGTAATCTACTACCAGCCCTGCTCAGCGTGTGCATACTTTACATATCGATATTGACACTTGCAGTATTATCATTGTTGAATAAAAAAGAATTAAGCCTTGCTTTTAGAAAGAGCCAAAGAAAATTAGCTTTTATTTTATTAGGTATCAGTGGCATGTGTGTTGGTATTAATTATGCAATTAATTCTGATTTTGATATACGAACAGATATATATCCAATAAACGTTTGCTATAATGTAGGGCTTGCTGTTGATAGAGATATGAAAACAAGGGATTACTTTAAAACGTCTGAAGGATTTACTTTTAATGCCAAATCAATTCATGCAAAGACTGAAAAGGAAGTATATATATTCGTTGTAGGAGAAACCGCAAGAGCTGAAAATTTTGGGATTTATGGTTATAAGCGTAACACGACTCCTAATTTATCAAAAATGCCTGGATTGGCAGTGTTTACCGATGCTCTTTCACAATCAAACACTACTCATAAGAGCGTGCCAATGTTGCTATCAGCTGCAAGTGCCGAAAATTATGATTGTATTTATAAACAAAAGGGAATTATTTCCGCATTTAAAGAGGCAGGCTTTTCAACCGCATTTTATTCAAATCAACAACCAAACAGGTCATTCATTGACTTTTTTGCTGCAGAAGCCGATAGGACTAAATTCCTTAGAGAAGGATTGCCTGATAGTGTAAATTTGACCGATAGTATTCTGCTGAATTGCGTGGAAAAAGAGCTAAAGACATATAAAGGGAATAAGCTATTTATTGTTTTACACATGTATGGCTCACACTTTAATTATCAAGGGCGCTATCCCAAGAATGATGCAGTGTATAAGCCCGACACAGTATTCTCAGCATCTTATGATCAACGCCATGTGTTGAGAAATGCGTATGATAATTCAATTCATTATACCGACACTTTCCTATCAAAGTTGATGAAAATGGTTGAAGCAACATCTGTTTCTTCAGCAATTGTTTATACATCGGATCATGGTGAAGATATTTTTGATGACGATAGGCAGTTGTTTTTACATGCTTCTCCAGTGCCATCAGCGCATCAACTTTATGTACCATATTTAATATGGCTATCAGAAGAATATAAGTCGTTACATAATGCTAATTATAGAAATATTATGGCTAATCAACGTAAATCTATTTCTACAAATCTTGTAACGTTTCATACGATTTTATCGCTTGGAGGAATCTCCACACCTGCTTTAATGCGCTGTAATTCTCTTGCCGATTCGTTATTTAAGGAAAAACAACGGTTTTATCTTAATGACCACAATCGACCTAAACCAATGGATAAAATAGGACTTAGAGATGAAGATATAGATATTTTTAATCAATATAAAATAGTATTCCCATAATAGTATAAAAAAATAGGTATTATTATAAGAATATCTGAAAAATGTTTGTGAGTAAAATAATTTATGCCTAAATTAGGCATAAATTATAAGGACAAAGGATAATGTATATGATTTAGTACTGCACAGGATTGCTAATAACTGCGAAATAGCATTTCAATTTAAACACGCCTTTATTTTGTACTGCAAAATGCAACGTAATTATTAGATATAATAGTGGATAAAGACTAATTAGCATCAATTAGCCAATATAAAGAGTATGACTTGTTTAAAGAGACTTATCGTAAAAAACATAAATGATGGATATGAAAAAAAGAATTTTGATAGTTGATGATAAATCGGTAATAGCAAAAGTGGTTTCACTACATTTACGTGATTATGAATGTATATATCATTCAAGTGCCCTACAAAGCATTACGTGGCTTACTGAAAACGATTTACCCGATTTGATTATAACAGATTTACGCATGCCAGAAATGACTGGACAAGAATTTCTCCATTTCCTAAAATCAAATGATTTGTACAAACAAATACCTGTTATCATTCTTTCATCGGAAGATAGCACCTCTGACCGTATAAAACTACTTGAAGATGGAGCCGCCGATTATATTGTCAAACCATTCAATCCTCTTGAATTGAAAATAAGAATAAATAATGTTATATCACATCAAAGATGATATATATTGGTGCAAATGATGAAGTATATAAATACTACTCTAATTTATTAGACAGTAATATAATTAGAGTAGATAGCATTGATACTATGATAGAAAAATATGCTGTGAAATTGTCTGAAAAAGCAACTGTAATTTTCATAGAGAAATCTACAATATTTTCAGCTAATGAAAGTTTTGAAAGGCTTAAAGAGTCTTTCAAGAAGGCATATATTATCGTTATTGTATCAAACATCACTCCTATAAATAGAAAAAAACTCCTAACAATGGGCGTTAATGATACAATGCCTGTTGATATTCCAAAACAACAATTCAAAGATCGCATTCAAGTAATAAATTATGTAATAACTAAATTAGGCATAAAAAGGCACGAAGAAAATTGTGATGCAACGCTTTTTAAAATGCCATTAGGAATACGAATTTTTGATATTATATTTGCCAGTTTTGCGCTAATATGCCTTTCTCCTCTGCTAATTGGTGTAGCAATAGCTATAATAATTGAAAGCAAAGGTGCTATAATATATAAGGCAAAAAGGGTAGGGAGTAATTATAAAGTTTTTGATTTCCTTAAATTTAGATCGATGTATTCTGATGCTGATAAAAGGCTGAAGGAAATGAAAGGATATAACCAATATAGTGAAAATAATAATACTGATTACGACGACAGCAAGATAGATATTACTGATGTGGAAATTTGCGATAGTTTGTTGGATAATATGCTCGTTGGTGATGACTACGTTGTAGATGAAAGTGAATATATTAAAAATATAAATAGAGAACAACAAAATGCTTTTGTGAAACTTGAAAAAGACCCAAGAATAACGAAAGTAGGGCGATTTATTAGGAAATATAGTATTGATGAATTACCACAGCTCATCAACGTGCTTAAAGGTGACATGTCAATTGTTGGCAATCGTCCACTTCCATTGTATGAGGCAGAATTGCTTACCAAAGATGAGTATGCAGCACGATTTATGGCACCTGCTGGATTAACAGGATTGTGGCAAGTCGAAAAAAGAGGAGGAAGTGGTAAAATGTCGGCCGAAGAACGTAAAATGTTGGATATTAAATATGCTGAAACTTTTTCGTTTTGGCTCAATATAAAAATAATACTGCGTACTGTGACTGCTTTTGTGCAGAAAGAGGATGTTTAAAATAGAAAGGAAGAAAATGAAAAATTTGACAATTTTTTTATTATTTTTTTTGTTACCCGTAATTGTATTTGCACAAAAAATCGGGAGTTTTAAAAACTCAACGAGGGTAACAGTAGAATCAGCTGATAACGATTCAGTGAAAGCAATGCTTAATGACTATGAAAAGATGCAATTACCACCATTATCAGTGTTTCTTGCATCGGCTTCTGAACACCCGTCAGCCCTAATCTATAAAGCAAAAAACGACGAAGCTGAAGCTGATTTGAAAATTGTCAAGATGCAATGGCTTGACTATATAAGGGCAAATGCAAATTATCAATACGGTTATAATAACTCACTTACAAGTTATTATAATCCTGATGATCCTCTAATTTATGACAAAAATCAAAGAGCGGAGCATCGTTATTCTGTGGGCGCAACAATAAATATACCAATTGGAGATCTTGTAAGTCAGAATCAAAAGAGAAAAAGACAAAAGGCAAAAAGGGATCAACTAAAGTATGAATATGAAATAACTCTCGAAGAAAGAAAACTCACAATCTTGCAAGCATATAATTCCGTTTTAGAACAACTTGCAACAATAAAAGTTAAAGCTGAAGCAGCTGCTCTATATAATGCACAAATGCAAATTTCAGAACAGGATTTTGCAAATGGGAAAATCTCAATTATAGATCTTTCTCTTGAGCGTGGACGACGATCAACTGCAATGTCAAATTATCAACAAGCACGAGCATCACTACGTAACTCTATTACATTACTTGAAATGCTCACAAATGTAACAATAATGAAAAAATAATCATGAGTATATCACTTTTCATTTCTCGATTTATATATCGTATTAGATATCAATTACTATTTGGAAGCATTATAGTAACCTGTTTAGTTGCGTATTTCACGCAATTTATGCCTAAAAGCTATACAGTTAAAACGTCTATTTATACTGGTATTGTATCTGGTTCTACGATTGATGATGGTGAAAACGCCAATTATACAGTTGTGAACAATACTTTTGATAATCTAATAAGTCTCGTTACTGCACAAAGCTCACTTGATAATGTAGCTTTGAATCTGTTTGCAATGAACATGATAAATGGCAATCCTGAGGCAGATAATAAGTATATTACCGCGAAGCATTTTAAGGAGTTACAAGAAAATGTGCCTAATGAAGTTAAGAGAATGATTGATAAATCATCAGTAACTAAAACTGTTGAAAATTTAAAGAAATTGAAGAAAAATACAAATAATAATTTTGTATATACTCTTCTCAATGGTAACAGTCCTCATTATAGCTATTCTGCTCTTAATCGTGTGGAGATTAATCGTGTGAAAAATAGTGACATGATTGAAATCTCTTACACGTCCGACGATCCAGGTATCACAACAAATACGGTAAAACTATTTAACGAGAATTTATTAAAGAGTTATAATGATTTACGTTATAATTCGATGAATGATGTTATATCCTACTTTGAAAGAGAAGTTGCTAAATTGAAAGCAGCTCTCAATCAAAAAGAAGATGTTTTGACTGATTATAATGTGCAAAATAATGTAATTAATTATATAGAACAGACTAAGGCAATTGCTATTTCATATACAAATTACGAAGATCGTTATGAAGAGACAAAGCGGAAATATGATTCTTATATGGGCTTACTTCAGGAGATGGAAAAACAAATGGACACACGTACTAAATTGTTCTATACAAATAAGGCATTTATAAAGGCATTAGATGATATATCTACTTATAATGGCAAAATTACTGATCTTGAACTATTCACTGCAGAAAGCGCACAAAAAAATAATCCTGAGTTAGAAGAATATAAAGAAAAATTAAAAAATAGTGAACGTAATGTAGCATCTATTTCAACTAAAATGGATGAGTACAAATATACTAAAGAAGGGCTCGCAATATCTGATTTAGCTCAACAGTGGATAAATGCTTTAGTCGAAAAGACAAAGGTTGAAGCAGAAATGAATGTACTTAATGCGCGCCGTGAAGAGTTTAGAGAGACATATGCACGTTTTTCACCAGTTGAAACTGAAATTAAGCGGAGAGAACGTGATATTGGTGTTACTGAAAGTTCTTATTTAGAAATGTTACATGCTTTGAATTTAGCATATCTAAAAAAGAAAAATATTCAATTAACTACAACCAATCTTAATACAATAAGTGAACCAACGTTTCCTCTTTTACCTAATAAAAGCAAACGACTTTTATTTATTATTGCAGCATTCTTTGGTAGCTTAATATTTATAACATTATATAAACTACTTGTAGAGATACTTGATCGCACTTTGCGCGATGGTGATAGAACTAAACGATTAACGGGAGTAGCTCCAATTGGCGCATTTGTAGGACGTGGAGAATTACGATTTAGAGGATATTCAAAGACATGGAATAGAGTCGGCGCTACTTATATTTGCGGAAAGTTGAATAGTCATCTTAATCAAAATGGGACATCATTTGTCACAATAACAAGTATTGAGCCTAAAGAAGGGAAAAGCTACGTTGCTAAATTCATGGCTGAAGAATGGACTCGACTTGGATTGAAAGTAAAAGTAATTACAGTTGATAATGAAACCATAGAGAATGCTTCATACATCTTAGCAAAAGATTATTCTCCAATAATTCCTACGAGTGAAAGCAACGAATATGATATAGTAATATTAGAATATCCAGCTCTGCAAAAGAATAATGTTCCAAAGGCTATGATTGAGCAAGCCTCTGTAAATATTATTGTAGCTAATGCTCAGAAAGTGTGGAAAGGTAGTGATAATGAATTACTTACCCATTTCGAGGCCATTGCGGGAGATACGCCTTATGCCTTAATCCTTAATAATGCTGATAGATCTGATGTCGAAGATTATACAGGGGAATTACCTCCACCAAAAGCACATCATTCACTTGCAATGCGACTTATGCACATGGGATTAACCTCAAAAAATGATCAGATGTAAATACTTGTGTAATGGATAAAGATGAATTAGAATTATCAAATAAAAAGGGCTTATATTATAGATTATTCGCCAGCCTTGGATTGGTAGGAATGATTTGTGCTCTTTCTGTTGGTAATCTTATTGCATTTTTATTAATTATTTTAGTTCCTCTCTCTATAATAATATTGATTAGCATATTTAATAATCCTGCAGTGTTATTTTATATAATTTTTATTGCTAATTATTTCATTATAGGAATAGTAAGATACGTTGATATTAGTGGCATTAGTGTATTCATGGATGCCCTATTGATTAGTGAATTACTCATTATTTTTATTCATATTGCATTTGCTAAAATCATTCATTGGAGGAGTGCACTAAATATTTTATCTGGCGTGACATTTTTATGGATGATATATTGTATCATAGAAGTTATCAATCCATCAGGAATGTTTGAAGCGTGGGTGCTATCTCGTGGGTTGATATTTAATGGCTTTATTATTACAATTATTGCATCGCTAATCATCGTTAGATTTAAACAAGTAAAGATAATTATAATATTATATTCGATATTTACTATTATTGCGATAGCAAAAGCCATGATGCAAAAATATTTAGGCTTTGATTTTGCTGAACAAAGATGGCTTAATGAAGGAGGGGCTTCAACACATATTATATCCACAGGAACGAGGTATTTTTCTTTTTTTACTGATGCTGGAAATTTTGGCTCAAATATGGGATGTGCGGCAATATTATTTACAATAATGGCATTTTATGTGCAAAATAAGGGATTAAAGATATATTTTTTAATAGTAGCAGCAATATCGGCTTATGCAATGATGATGTCGGGCACACGTGGTGCAATAATAGTCCCTCTTGGAGGTTTAGCTTTATATACAATTGTAAGTAAAAACTTCAAAGCTCTTATTGTTGGAGGAGTGCTATTAACAGGTATTTATGTATTCTTTGCATTTACATATATTGGGCAAAGCGATCCTATGATAAGGCGAATGCGAACGGCATTTAATCCCTCTGAAGATGCGTCGTTTAATGTACGAGTAGAAAACAAAAAGAAACTTGCTGACCATCTGAAAAACAAACCCTTTGGCGAAGGTCTTGGACTATCTGGCGTTGAAAATAAAAAGACATCCGACCGTTTTACAACACAGGTTCCTCACGATTCATGGTATGTTAAGTTGTGGGTTGAAACTGGTATCGTAGGATTACTATTATATATAGCAGGACTCGTTGCTGTCGTCATTAATTGTGCTTATATAATAATGTTTAAGATAAAAAGTCGTGAAGTGAAAGGGGTGTTGACCGCAATGCTATGTGGCATATTTGGCTTGATGCTTAGTGCCTATGGCAATGCGTTTTTTGGACAATATCCTACAATGATAATAGTATTTGTATTTTTGTCAATTATATTAAAAGGCCAACTGCTCGACAAGACAGTCTCTAAACAATTAATCTAATTTATATGTCAATAGATAAAGTTTTCACAATAGAATATTTTAGCGATACAGTAGTATTGACTGACGCTATAATCTTTTTATTCTTTGCAATAGCAGTATTGTATTTATTAATATTTGCTATTAAGTCGCAGAGTAAACGACATAATGTTTATCCACCATCTAAATTGAAATATAAATATATTGTGGTGTTTCCCGCATATAAAGAGGATAGGGTGATAATAAACTCTGTTAGAAGTTTCTTTGAACAAAGTTATCCTTGTGATAAGTTTGATGTGCTTGTTATTTCTGATCGTATGACTGATGCCACAAATGCTGAACTTGAACGAATGGGCGCACTTGTTGTAAAAAAAGATTTTGAGAATAGCACAAAAACGGCTGCGTTACAAGAAGCTGTAAAATACATCAAGATACACGAGCTTAAATATGATTTTCTTGTTGTCCTTGACGCTGACAACTGGGTTGATGAATACTTCTTAGATAAAATGAATGATGCATTTTATTCGGGTTGTACAGTTATTCAAACACATCGCGTTGCCAAAAATTACAATACAAATATAGCAATTCTTGACTCAGTGAGTGAGGAGATAAATAATGCTATATTTCGTAAAGGGCACACTCGATTTGGATTCTCATCGGGGTTAATAGGCTCTGGAATGGCCTTTGATTATCCAATTTTTGAAAAATATATTATGAAGGCAAGCACAATTGGAGTTGATAAACAGCTCGAAATGTTCTTGCTAAAAAATGGCTATTACATAGAGTATCTTAGTGATGTATATACTTATGATGAAAAAGTGAGTAATAGCAAGCAATTTTATAAACAAAGAAAACGCTGGGCTGCTACTCAATTCCATAATCTTTCTGGTGGAATATGGGGCTGTCCAGCAGCAGCACTACAAGGCAATTGGGATTATTGCAATAAACTATTTCAATGGGCAATGCCTCCACGTGTGATATTAATAGGGATTATTACTCTTGTTGCAATAGGATTTACTTTATTAGGTAGCTATCATGCAATAAAATGGTGGGGATTATTAGTAATATTGTGCATAACATTTGCTCTTGCAATACCTGATTATCTTTTCAACAAAAGATTATTGAAGGCATTATTAAGCGTTCCTTGGCTATTCTTCTTGATGCTTATAAATACTTCTACTATCTTTGGACGAAATAAGAAATTTATTCACACTGAGCATTTTGAAGAATAATTAAATATCATGAAGATAGGAATAGAGGCACAACGAATATTTCGTACAAACAAGCATGGCATGGACTTTGTAGCACTTGAAGTAATAAAAGAACTTCAACGCATTGACCATGAAAATGAATATTTTATATTTGTTGCTCCTGGTGCCGATAGATGCCTTGAGCCTTCAAATAATGTTCATATTATTGAGGTTAAATGTCCTACATATCCCTTGTGGGAGCAGATTGCATTGCCTCTTGCCGTAGCTGGTATAAAACTTGATATACTTCATTGCACAAGTAATACAGCTCCAATTTTTTGCTCCGTACCATTAATACTTACGCTTCATGATATAATATTCCTTGAGAATCAAGAGGGAAGTAACAAATCTTGGTATCAAAATATGGGACGCATTTATAGACGTATTGTGGTCCCTAAAATATTAAAAAAATGCAAGAAAATAATTACTGTTTCAAATTTTGAACGTAACAATATTAAAGAATTTCTAAACTTGCCTAATGATTTAATAGATTTTGTATATAATGGTTTTAGTTCTCATTTTAAACTTATAAAAGAGACTAAAGAAATTACTAAAAAATACATTTCGGCAAATGATTATATATTTTTTCTTGGAAATACGGATCCTAAAAAAAACGTCCCTCGCACCATAAAGGCATATAGCTTATATCTTAGCAATTCCGAGAAGAAATTACCACTACTTATAGCTGATATTAAAGAAGACGTTTTAGACACAATTCTTAAAGAGAATGATCTTGAAGATATAAAACAATATATTAGTTGTCCAGGATATATATCTAATAACGACTTAGCATATTTGTATAATGGAGCAAGTATTTTTCTTTATACATCATTACGTGAGAGCTTTGGTATTCCATTACTTGAAGCTATGGCTTGTGGTACTCCTGTTATAACGGGTAATGTTTCAGCAATGCCTGAAATTGCTGGAGTGGGAGGACTTTTGGTTGATACTTATGATGCCAATGCAATTGCTGATAAAATGTTATTACTTGAAATAGATGAAAACCTTCATAATGAACAAGTAAAATATGGGCTTGAAAGAGTAAAACAATATTCATGGAATAATACAGCAAAGGCATTATTAAAAGTATATAAAGAAACTGTAAACTCCTAATTTTATGAGAAATAAAAATTATAACATAGAGACACTACGTGGAGTTGCAATTTTATTGGTTGTGGCAGGTCATGTAATTGGCTCAAATGCAACTGGTGGCATGAAGATTGATTATCCATCACCATTGAGATACATTTATCAATGGATTGATTATATTCAGTTACCACTATTTACTGCAATTGCTGGTTGGGTATATGCTTTACGACCCGTTACTGCGACCAATTCTATTATCTCATTTTGCAAAAGAAAAGCAATACGCTTATTAATTCCAATGATAACCGTTGGCACGTTATATTTTTTAGTACAATACGTAAGTCCTGGTACCAACTACAAAGGTACCCTTTCTGAAATTTGGAAAATATACATTTTCCCATATACGATATATTGGTACCTCCCATCTCTATTCCTAATATTTATAACTATTGTAATTATAGATGTCAATAAATGGGCAATAAATGCCAAAGGATTAATAATATGTTTCTGTATAGCATTTACACTTGCAATGCTTCAAGTAACACATGTTATACCAGATAGTTTACCTAACTATTTTAGTTTTAAAGGAGCATTATTGCAATTACCATATTTTTTAATAGGATTAGGAGTTTGCCGATTCAAGCATTTGTTTTATAGCCGATCATTACTTTGGATATATGCTTTAGGTACACTGATAGGTATTATTTTGCTAAACATTCAATGGTTTTATCCTAATAAAATTCCTACATATATTTATACAACATTTGTGATTTTCACACTCCCGTTATTGCTGAATTTACAGAATAAGAATAGCGTCTTAATTTGGTTTGGTAAATATGCTTATTCAATATATCTATTTCATGTATTTTTCACTGGAGGAGTTAGAATTATATTGAAAATGGTTGGATTAAACTCACAGATAGCGATATTTTCAATAGCACTATTAATAGCAGCAATGGCGCCAATTTTTATAGATAAGTTACTAAGCATTAGTAACACTTCGGCACTGTTTTTTTTAGGCAAGCCAAAGCCAATAAATCCACAGGCCTCTAAAAATTCTAAATTTCCAATATTATGATTACAGGAAGAGATTTTATATTTACAGGTTTGCAACCATGGGATATATCAATAGGGTCTAACGCCAAAGATATA
>JAVWYO010000046.1:0-14578 GCA_036661515.1 Muribaculaceae bacterium
GTTAAATTTCAGAACTGCGTTCTGAAGTGGAACGTCTTCGACGTTTTGCGCTACACGGCGAAGCAAACTGTTTCTGCTAACTTTTCCTGACCTGAGGGGAATTGAAAGCATCATTTATCATTTTTATGTCTAAAATAATTTTCGCACTTCTTAATTGAACTTTCGCAAACACAAAAAATAATCATTACCTTTGCTATATGAGAAATTCTGAAACAATACATAATATATATCCTGGGCTATCACAGAAGATGGACTCAATAGAAAACAACTCTGTTGAATTGGTCGTTACATCTCCTCCTTATCCAATGATTGAAATGTGGGACGATATTATGAGTACTCAAAATCCTAATATCAGAAATGCAATAAATGCAAATAATGGGAATCTCGCTTTTGAATTGATGCACAAAGAGCTAGACAAAGTTTGGAACGAAGTATTCAGAGTCCTTATTCCAGGAGGAATAGCTTGTATAAACATAGGTGATGCTACAAGGACAATTAACGGAAACTTTTCGCTATACTCTAATCACTCAAGGATAATAAACTACTTCATTAATAATGGGTTTGTAAATTTACCTAATATTTTATGGAGAAAACAGACTAATGCCCCGAATAAATTCATGGGGTCGGGAATGCTACCAGCTGGTGCTTATGTAACGCTAGAACACGAATGGATATTGATATTCAGAAAAGGAGGAAAACGAGAATTTAAAAACGTTGAAGATAAACTTAATCGTAGAAAAAGTTCCTTTTTCTGGGAAGAACGTAATATGTGGTTCTCAGATATGTGGGATAATATAAAAGGGACAAAGCAGAAGATTATTAAATCAGAAAGTCGCGAACGAAGTGCTGCATTTCCTTTAGAGATTCCTTATAGGCTTATAAATATGTTCTCGCTACAAGGAGATTCTGTTTTAGATCCATTTTTAGGCACAGGAACTACAACAATTGCAGCTATGATGAGTAACCGTAACAGTATTGGATATGAGATTGATAGCCACTTTGTTGATATAGCCACAGAGAACATTTGGAGTTCTTCAATAACGCAAATTAATGAATTTATTGCTAAAAGAATAGAATCCCACAAGGAATTTATTGCTAATCGCTTGCAAACAAAAGAAATTAAACACTATAATGAAACGCTAGGATTGCCTGTTATTACATCGCAAGAAATAAATATGCAGTTATCCTATTTAAATAAAATTGTATTTCTAAATGACAATACATTCAGCGCAACATACCAAGGAACTCTACCCTTAGAGCAGAAAGATATTATATTTCTAAATAAAACAAAATCTAAAATTACTCCAACAACGCAAATAGCATTACCTTTTTAAAAGCTGTTTTAAAAATTATACTCAACTACAATTTCATTTTTTTTCTTTTCATAGAATATTATAGGTACATCAATCTCTTCCGATAGCTCATTCATAATTCTATATGTCGTTGGTTTAATACTTACTGCTCGCTCTCCAATATATCCATCAATACCACACGATTCTTCAGTTGGCTCCGATAATCTATACGATTGCTTTTCTTGCAATGCTATTTTCTTCAAAATTGCCTCTTGAAATTTCAACCCACAATAAGTCTTAACAATAACTAATTCCTCTATCCATTTATGTACCGTAGGCTTATCTATCATTTTTATACTTTCTCTTAATTGCTCTATCATTTTATAAACACGCTCTGTAGCTGTATCAATTGCACCAACATGATTTTTTTTATACCAATCTGCCCATTCTGATAAAGTACCATCACCAAATTCTTGGATTAAATCACTCATTTGTCCAACAACACTGGGTCGTGTGCCTTGAGCATTTTGATTTGCAAGATTCATTATTTGAGTAGAATATTTTGCATAATAAATCTTCTCATTAGAAAGAAGTTCGAGGACTTCCTTATTAGAAATATGTAATTTCATAATAATTGTTTAATGTCAATATAAGCAGTTTTTGAAATATTTTCATTATTCATCACATATCGAGCGTTTATTTTGTGATTTTAATTTTTGTGGGGAGATAGCTCCATGTGGTTTTAATCGAAAGAGTGTCGGTTTGTGGGTCGTAATAATAGCCATCGGTAGCAATAGAATGAATTGAAGTCGCAGCTTTCATTCGCTTGCCATTTAATCTCACTTCTTGTGGCGAAGAGTAGCAGGCGGGTATCTCAAATGTGATTTCACGAGATGTTGGCATTTTTGCGTATTTTCCTTTTGCACTTAGTGTTATAACTGTTGATTGAGCACTATCATCACCTTCAAATGTGATTAATTGATATTGCTTATCAGCTATTGAACGTGTACTTGTGCGGTCATCATCAAACATTGTGTAGCTACTCTTTGTTCCACTTGGATAATATTTCACAGTATAGCGTGAGGGGTCATAGGCTTCGGTACTTCGCATTTCGTACATTGCCATAGGGATAAATGCGCCAGCTTTTACAAATACTGGTAGCACTGGGATTGGTGCCGCATAGGATATTGTAGTAGGACCCATATAACTATGCTGTGGCATGTGCATGTCAATCCATTTACCTTCGGGTATTATTATATCTCTGTCAATGGCATCTTTTTCCAGTACTGGCGCAATAAGTACTTCACTACCCCACATATATTGATCCTCTACGTCTTTTAGCTTGCTATTTGTAGCATCATTGAAATTAAGTGGACGTGCAAATGGCGCACCCGAAATAGCATTCTCGTAAGATAAAGTGTAGTTATATGGTAGCCATTGATAACGGGTCTTGATTATATTACGAAATAAATTTTGATAGCCGGGCTTATTATAATGATATGGCTCGGCATCTACTGTGCTGTGTGTCCTTAAGATTGGAGTAAAAAGCCCTAATTGTAACCAACGTGCATATAACTCGTCATCGGTAGGGTTAGCTTTATCAACGGCAAATCCGCCAACATCATGCGACATATATCCCATACCACTTAAAGCGGTGTTGAGCATAATAGGAACTTGGGCTTGAAGTCCGCCCCAGCTACGACTAACGTCGGTAGACCAAGGAAATACCGAAAAGCGTTGAAGCCCTGCCGTACCTCCGCGCATAAGTGTCATAATGCGTGTGTCGGGGAAGTCTTTTTTATAACCATCATATATAATTTGGCTCCAATCATTACCATATTGATTGTGGTATTCCGAAGCCGTCTCACCGTTTGCATGACGCATTGTGAGCGGGTGAACTTCAGGCTCTCCGAGATCGCCCCACATACCACTGACTCCGTCCTCAATAAATTGTTTATATCTACTCCACATCCAATTTTGGGTATTCTTATTCGAAACATCGAGCATACCTGCCTCACCTACCCAAGTATTTACATCATGTACATTACCAAGAGAATCTTTAGCAAGCATGCCAGCTTTTTTAGCCATATTGTAATTGTCAATAGCTCCAATCTTGTTTAAATAAGGTTGTGATATAGTGATTAGTTTTACGCCGTCGGCTTTTAGGTCAGCAAGCATTTTCTTATACGTAGGCCATTGTTCTGCATTCCAGTCAAAACGCCCCATATCGGTTTCTTTTCCATACCAATATAAGTCAAGTACAATACCATCGACAGGGTATCCATTTTTGCGAAGAGTATCAATCACATTGCGTGTCTCTTCTTCGGTTTTATAGCCATATTTAGAAGTTATATATCCTAAACTCCAAAATGGCGCAAGTTCTTGATGACCAGTGAGGAGCGTGTAGTTTGCAACAACTTGCGCCAAAGAACCATTTTTACTATTTATGTAATAATACGAAATTGGAGTCTTGCTACTTGTAATGTATTCTATGGGATTTTGCAGGATAAGTTTTGATGCAGCATAGTCATCAAATAAAATGCCATAACCTAATGAAGATATAAAGAAAGGGACTGTGATATTCATTTGCTTAGCACCCTCACCCTTAACATATCCATAGCGTTGCTTGTTATACATTATTAGCGTGTCACCTTTCAAATCAAGAGAATTGCCTCGTTCTCCTGTACCATAGAATGACTCATCACCACGACTGACAAAACTAACGGTTTTCTCCTTGCCACCATTCATAATGCCGCCACTCTCTTGTAGCTTGATTTTGCCCGCCGATTCAAATGTAATAATAGAATTAGACCCATTTACAATGACTTTAGTCCCACCGATTGTTATCACAACATCTGAATTTAAACTATTGGTATTAAAATTCTGATCTTTTGGAGATAGTACAACGCTCTTAGATTGCTTAATCTCACTAACGTTTATGCCGATAGGCAATGTCGTTACTTTTATTATATCTTCGGTAAACGGAGTAATAATAAGACTCCCTTTTTCCGACTTAACGGTAACTTTTCCGTCATCATTTGAGAAACTTTTTACAGCGCCAAGTTGTGAAGCCCAAGTAGATAATGAGCAAGATATAATCAAGGACACAAACGCAAACGCCTTGATTGAATTTTTAATAGTGTAAATCATTGATTCTTTCATGTTAAAAAAATGGTATTCAATTTTACAAATGTAACTTATTAATTACTTTCAAGCTAATATTTTGATATTTTTTATATACATATTTGTGATTTTCATACTTAAGGAAAGTAGGTTTTTTATATAAAAAAGTAATATTGTTTTGCTATAATCGTTAGAAATGAATTAACTTTGTTTGTGATGAAATATAGGAAAATATATATAATTATTACGTGTGTTATACTGTTTGCAATGGTAGGCATAGGTGGATATTATGTGTTGCGTAATGTCATGCGCCCTCAAATATCTATCAATAAAATTACCTATCCAGTAAATGGTATTGATGTATCTGCTCATAATGGGAATATTGATTTTGCACGTGTAGTGCAAGATAGCATTTCTTTTGTTTTCATAAAGGCAACCGAAGGAGCTTCTTTTAAAGATGGAAAATTTGAAAAAAATTATATCGCTGCGCGAGATGCGGGACTCAAAGTTGGAGCTTATCATTTTTTTCGTTTTGATATAAATGGCACATTACAAGGAATGAATTTTGTGAGCAGTATTGGAGACAAAATTTTAGAACTACCACTTGCCATTGATCTTGAAGAGCACGGAAATCCCGAAACACCTACTCTAAGCGTTATAAAACGACTTCAAGAGATGATAGATTATCTTGCAGGTCATGGCTATGACATAATCATTTATACTAATAACAACGGATATCGGCGATTCGTGCAATCTTCATTTGCCGATTATCCTTTGTGGCTATGCCGATTTACTACTCCACAAGAAGATGTGGAATGGCAATTTTGGCAATATAGTCACTGGGGCGAAGTTGATGGAATAAAAGGTGACGTGGACTTAAATATATTTAATGGATCTTCTTATGACTTTGCCCAATGGCTAAAATAAACATTCTCATTACCAAATAATGAGATAAGAAGTAATAAAACACGCTTTTTGCCGTTATTTTAAGCGAAGGAATATACCTTTAAACAAATCAAACTGACTGAAACAATTGCTTGTCTATGAAGCAGAAAATTATACTTATAACTAAATATAGAATCTCATCACATATATTTGCGACATATATATTAGTTATGTCGTTCCTTTTATTTGGCTCTTTTCAAGGATTTGGACTTAGTGTCAAGACTTATACAAATGAATCGGCATTAAATTCTGGAAATTGGGTGAGAGTAAAAGTTACAGAGACTGGAATACATAAAATTACACAAGCCGACATATCTAAATGGGGATTCTCCGATATTCAGAAGATACGCATATTTGGATATGGTGGAAGCCCTGTTACAGAGATACTTGATAATACATACATTGACGATTTACCACAAGTTCCTGTGCTAAGAAATGGAAATCAGATACTTTTTTATGCTCAAAGTCATGAATCTTGGAACAGTTATACCTCTTATGGTATGTCATATAAGCAAGTTCAACACCCATATTCAGAGGCTGGATACTATTTCATAACAGACAAAGATGTGCCCGACTTGCTTGTAGAAAAAAGAAGTGGCGCAATAACGGGCAATGAAGTAACTACATTCACAGAACGGTTTTATTATGAAAAAGAACTATATTCTCCTGGACAGACGGGGCGTTACTTGCTTGGTGAAGACTTTAAATATAAAACATCTCAAAGTTTTAAATTTAGCCTCCCCGATTATGTTAATGGGACAAAAGTATATGTTCTTACGGCATTTGGCGCAAAAGTAATGAACGGAACAAGCCAATTATCGTTTCAACAAAATGGCACAAATCTTCCTTATGACGTGAGAGATAAAATAGATGCCGTAACGTCACCTGCTTATGAACATGTAAAAGTAACAGAAACATGTAAATCATTTATTCCTACTACTAAAGATATTACATACACCATAAATTATAAAAGTAATGGTACTCTATTTGTGTCACGCCTCGATTACATTACCATCAATTACACCCGAAGCCTAAAACTTGTAGAAAAAGCATTGCTATTTAGCACAGAATCGGCATCTAATGACCGCCATTTCTCAATAGCTGGGGCAAGTAGCAACACTTTGCTGTGGGACGTTACAAAGAATAATGCGCCTATTGGCATAACATTGACAATGAATGGCACAGTAGGAAAATTTGCACCAATAGATAGTAAAAAGCACGATTATGTAGCATTTGAACCAAGTGCAAGTTATAATTCTCCTACTTTTGTAGAGAACATCAGTAATCAGAATTTTCATGGCGTGGAAAACCCAAATATGGTGATTATAACACGCCAAGAATTTAACAGCGAAGCTCAACGCATTGCCGAATTACATCGCACACAAGACAAAATGAAAGTGCTGGTTATTAATCAGCAAGATATATACAATGAGTTCTCTTCAGGAACACCTGATGCAATGGCTTATCGAAAACTAATGAAAATGTTTTGGGACCGTTGGAATGACAATAAAGAACTTGCAAAACCTGGATATTTATTACTCTTTGGACGTGGCTCTTACGACAACCGACAGATTACAGAGAAAGTGAAAGAATCAAAATACCCAAAAATACTTACTTGGCAGTCAGTCGTGGGTGATAATGAAAATTCTTCGTATAATACCGATGATATATTTGGAATCCTTAGCGATGGTTCGGGCATAGCACTTCACTCTAATGTCTTAGACATTGCCATTGGACGAATGCCTGTGAAAAGTGCCAGTGAAGCCAAAATTGCTGTCGATAAATTGTACAGATATGTCACAAAAAAGGACTTTGGTTCGTGGAAAAATAATATGCTAATTGTCGCAGATGATGAAGATGGTGCCGAACACATGAAACAGTCAGAAAACTGCATAAGCCAAATGAAAAAATATGGGGGCAAGCAATATATTTACAATCACATATACACCGACGCGTTCACGGCTATAAGTGTAGGCGCTGGAAGAAATTATCCCGATGCTCGTACAAAGATGTTCCAAAAACTGCAAGAGGGTTGCCTGTGGGTTAACTTTATAGGTCATGCCAACCCCGTATCATGGACACATGATGGACTTCTAAATATCAACGACATCAATAATATGTATCTCAATCATTATCCGCTATTTCTAACAGCTACTTGCGAATTTACTCGCTTCGATGCCGATGATGTATCGGGTGGTGAAATACTATTTTTAAATGGTAGAGGTGGAGCTATATCTCTTATCTCAACTTCGCGCGTTGTTAATATCTCTGACAATGGCAATCTAAGTCATCAGATTGCATCGTTTGTATTCCGCAAAGATGATGATGGTAACTACCCTCGCACTGGAGATATACTCAAAAATGGCAAAAATGCTGTGAATAGTGGTGTCGATGGCGGCAATAGACTCCGATATTTCCTTATTGGAGACCCGGCTATGAGACTATCATACCCTAAATATACAGTGAATCTTGAAACAATAAACGATGTCGCAATTAGTGAAGAAAACTGCCCCACAATTAAAGCGCGCGAAAATGTAACTATTACAGGAAGTATTTACAATACATCTAATAAAAAAGCAACAGATTTTAATGGAATAATAGTACCCACTCTATATGATGCCGAAACTTCTGTTGAAACAAATGGCTATGGAGATGGTGGCGTGAAATACGTGTTCCAAGACCGCTCTAACAAATTATATATAGGACAAGATTCTATTAAAAATGGCGAATTTAAGCTAAACATATCAATGCCTACGGAGATACAAAATAATTATAGCACTGCAATGTTTAATTTTTATGCTCACGATGCTGATAGTATCGAAGCAAACGGAGCAAACGAGAACCTATATGTATATGGCTACGACGAAAGTGCTAAACCCGACACCGAAGGCCCTGAAATAAAATATGTGGTGCTAAACTCTCCATCATTTAAGAGTGGCGACACGGTTAATGAATCACCTATGCTAACGGCTGCTTTTAGTGATAAATCGGGGATAAATGTATCCACAAGTGGCATAGGACATCAGATGTCGTTACTAATAGACAATAGCGAAAACCGTACCGACGCAGTACAATATTACACACCTGCTATCGGTGAGGGGAATGGTGGAGTAGTTAACTATCCGCTATCAGCACTTAGTGCAGGAAATCACACATTGCGATTTAAAGTGTGGGATATTGCTAATAATTCATCGGAACAGACAATAGAATTTAATGTAAATCCTGGAATGAAGCCTGAGATTTATGAAGTATACACTACTTCAAATCCTGCAAAAGTTCAAGCTGACTTCTATTTAAAACACAATCGCCCAGATGCTCTAATTACGGTTACAATCGATGTATATGATTTATCGGGTAAAGAGGTGTGGAGCCACACAGAAACGGGGAAGAGCGATTTTTATACATCGTTCCCTATAACTTGGAATTTGAAAGATAATGCAGGACGACGTGTCAATAGAGGGATATATGTTTATCGTGCTGGAATATCCACCGACGGCATTCAAGAAGCAACCAAAGCTAAAAAAATTGCAGTTGCCTCTGAATAGTTATTTGACCCAAGTTTTTAAGAAGTGGTTTTAAATGTGCATCAAGTCGCGATAAATGTCTAATGCCGATTTTACATTCTCTGCATCAACAATGCAGTCGATTTTTATGTCCCCTATTTCCTTTAGTAATGTAAAATTCATCTCGCCATTGTTGCTCTTCTTATCATGACTCATATAATTTAGCAACGCTGGATAATCGTCACATGTGACATGAAATGCTCCATAATTTTCATAAACAAATGTGGCAAAACGTTGAAGTTGCTGGCTGTCAAATCCAAGCTCTATATGCGATATTATAAGTTCTACGACAAGCCCCCAGGCTACTGCATATCCGTGAGGAATTGGCTCATGATTGCTCATTGCAAAACTTTCAAAAGCGTGCCCAACGGTGTGTCCAAGATTCAAAGCTCGGCGTATCCCTTTTTCAAAAGGGTCTTCTTCAACAACTCGTTTTTTTACTTCAACCGATTCTTCAAGAAGTGAGAGGAGATGCTCGGCACACGCGTGTTCAAAATCATAATCTAATAATTTTTCGTATGATTTCGCATTGCTTATCAACCCATGTTTAAGCATCTCGGCATATCCCGATTTTAATTCTTCGATATGCAATGTCTTGAAAAATAGAGTAGAAATAATAACCGCCGACGCTTCATTGAATGCTCCTATTTCATTTTTCAGTCCATTGAAATTAATACCAGTTTTCCCACCTATTGCCGCATCTACGGCACAAAGCAAAGTCGTTGGAATATTTATAAAGCGTATTCCTCGCTTAAATGTTGAGGCAGCAAATCCACCCAAATCGGTCACTACACCACCACCAAGATTTATTAGTAGTGCTTTACGTGTAGCGCCACAATCGTCTAATTGCTTCCAAACAGCCGTTAACGACTCCAGATTTTTATTTAAATCGCCCGATTTTATTACTATCTGCGTAGCATTAGCCACATGAGCATTTTCACTAAGCAGAGGAAGAACAAATTGATGCGTATTTACATCGGTAAGAATGATGAGCTTTGTATATTGTATTTCAGCGAGTAAAGCGTCGAGTGATGCACTTATCTCATTTGAAAATATAATTTTTTGATGTTCCATAACTTTATTCGTTAATTATAATCGTTTAAAAACAGCTTCTTAAAGCAACCTATTAGTTCAGGTAGCGCATTAGCAAACTCTGTCATTGAAGAAAACACTATGTCGGCTCCACTATCCCACATTTCATTAATAGGAATAGGACCTGTCGTTATTCCTATGGTGAAGCAACCCGAAGAATGCCCAGCCGCAACACCAAGCGGTGCGTTTTCAATAACAATAGATTGATTAGGCAAAGAGTGTGCCAATTCCATTCCCTTTAAATATGGCTCTGGATTTGGCTTGCCATGCGTCACATCGTGTGCCGTAATGCGGTGAGCAGGTTGAAATATATTAGGATAATCAATGTCAAGACGATTAAGCAACGAATTTTGCCCCGAACCCGTGACAAGAATTGGCGTAATATCATTCTCTTTTAATGTGCGTAGCATACGGTCGGCATCGGGCATAAGTACAGGTTCTCCAAGTTCAATAAAATATTGTGCTTTCTTCTTATATAAATCTTTGGCTTGTTCCTCAGTTGCATTTTTCCCATAAGCACGTTGAAAAAGTATATTTATGGTGGCAACTCCTGTCATTCCTTCATAACAATAAAATTCATTCCGCTCACAATCAATACCCATTTCTGTAGCCATGCGAAACCATGCCGCTGTATGGTTTTTCATAGAGTCATAGAGCACTCCGTCCATATCAATAAGTGCAGTTGTGAGTTGTATTTTACTAAAATTATTCTTTTGAAGATATGCCGTTACTGCCTGCTTTATATCGACCATTGTTTATGTCTGTTTTTTTATGAGAAATCAATTATTTTTGGCGACGCTCAATCCACGCAACATCTTCTCTTTTCATATCCTTTCGGCGTTTGCGCTCCTTTTCTTGCTTTTTCTCCTGTTTCTTTCGTAGCTTTTCAGCTTTTTTATCTGCCTTTTCTTTAGCTTTAAGCTGTTCGGGGGTCAATACTACTGGTGGACGCTCTATTAAACCGTTATCCATCATAGCAAGACTATCAGCGTGAGTAAGTGTGTCATTATCTTCAAGCACCTTATGAACATTCTTTGCGTCCTTAACATTTAGTGTCGATGTTAACGCTGCATTTGCTCCACGCTGGAATGTACTACGAATTTGCTCACGCAAATTTATACGAGTGGTATCAACAATTTTTCCCAATTCCGACACGTGATTTTCTTTAAATTTAGCTCCGCCAAAACGGAATTTCATCTTATCATTAGCATTCCCTGTTATGTTTATACCAAATTTAAACGGAATAGGTGACTTTAATACCGATATATGATATTTTAAATTCAAAGCCATGTCATTGTGTCCCATAATTCCAAACCGATATCTATCGAGATCAAACATAAAAGGGAAAAGTTCGAGTTGTGAGTCGTGGATAAGAAGTTCAACAGTCATATTATCAATATAATTGCGCTGTTTGTTCTTGAATAACATCATCTTTGAGAGCTTTGCAAAGACTTCGGAATCAAATAGCACAAGGCTATCACCATGCAATTTTACCGCAGCTTTAAACGTTGGTAATAAAATATTCATTGCCGAATCAACTTCGGTGGTAGCTGCAATATCTGCATCGATAATTCCGTCCATACTTTGAAGTAGTGGCATGATAGTATCTATTGCAGGAATCATCGTCAAGAAACGTTTAACTAAAATATCTTTTAATCCAAGGTCGAAGGCAAATTTAATTTTATGCTTGGTTGGGGCTACATATAAAGCATTAAATCTCATATCACCCATATCGCTTTTAGCTGCCATATCGTTAAACTGCAACACGCCATCATGCACTTGAATACACCCAGTTGCATCATTAACAACCATATCAGCATATATCGCATATTTACTAAATATATCTATATCGGCATCAATATTACCTGGTACTACTATTGCCGTCAACGTTGTATCGGCATTAGCATTTGCTGCAAGAAGTTCAAGCTCCTCTTCACTTTCACTTGTCCCAAGTTTATAACGCGCTGCAATATTGTCGGCATAGGCGGCTCCAGAAAACGCTGCTTTTATGAGTTCATTTACATCAAGAGTATCCGAATTAATGGAAAAATGCACCGAAAGGGGCTTCCTATTACGTCCCAAAAGTGCCGTCCGAATATTACGCACTCCACCTTTCACTTCAAAAATGCTTTGCCCTGTCTTATAGTGCATGTGATTAACTATGAAACTATCTGCGCTAAAGTCAAAGTCAATATCGCTAAGTGTATTACGCAATGGGAAAAATGGAGTAAATAAACGTCCTCGTTTTGCTTTTATAGAGCCTTTCATCTGCCATTTACGAAGTAATTCTTTAAACTTACTATCAACCGAAAAATCAATTATCTCGTCACTATCTTTCATAGCCTTTACCCTACGTTTGCGCGCAAGCACCATTATAGAATCTCTACTTAATGTTGGATATATCTTAGATAGCGAATCTATTCGAGCATTAATACGTTTATTTATGCGTGAGAAATTTGCATCTACAGCTCGTGGATTTGTTTCAAGTTTTATGTCACCTTCTTTAAGGCTCATTCTTGTGGTACTATTTCCATAACTTGCTTGCGAGGCACTAATTTCAAGCCCTATATGTGGCAATCTTTTATTATTTATAGACCTTCTGATATTCGAACTGCAAATAAGATCATGTAATCTTATTATAGATGAATCGGTGGTATCTATGACTTTTACTCGCTGCGCTTTTAGTGAAACGCCAAGAGGGATAATCTTTGTCGTATCAAGCATTTCGGTTGGCTTACACACTATGCCTCCCGATAATTTACCATTCCTCAGACATACGTCCATTCCAGGTGAAACCATAGAAAGTGTATCAATAGTGGCCGAAGCCATAGTGACACCTTTAATCCGTCGTCCTCCACCAGTAACGGCTGTACTACTTGCACCAAAAGTCAAATTTGCTCGCCGAGCATACACATTAAGAGCCTGCGCAGGGTTATGAAAGAAGAAGTTACTCAAATCTACATTTCCATCTATTTTCATTCGATGAAATGATTTCTTGTTCATATCATTCTTTCGCGCATCAATCTTTGCATCAGCCTCAAGATTACCACGCACCGAGAAACTCAAAGGTATTTTAAATATCTTAATCGCTTTACTTATATCAACAGAGCCTTTTACCTCTCCTATCACATGAGCATTCGATATTAGATTGCTTACTTTTCCTTTTATATCTATATCGATGGCTTTACCATCAAGGGCAAGATTATTAATAGTAACAATTGAAGAGTCAAGCGCAGCTCCATTCAATCTAACATTTGCATCTATAGTAAAACGATTTATTCTATTGCCATCTGCCATCTGCACATAGCTATTAGGCACAATAAAATCAAGATTTATTGAAGGCAAATCGCTCCCCGCAAGATTATAAGGCTTAGTTAAAGATAGTTTCATTGACGCATTTAAGTCTGTACTAACACCCTTAATAAATTTCAAATATTCAGCAGGAATTAACGGCATTATCGATGACATCTTTATAGGACCCATAGACATATTTAACTTGCTAACTAAAGGCTTAGAGTCGAGGTTCATAGCAAGATTACAAGTTACAGGAAAGTCAAGCAAAGTCATCTTCCAATCATTAAGAGATATATCCAATGGCTTTTTATAATTCCAATCAATAATCCCATTTATTTTGAAAGGGAAATCGGCAAGAACAGGTTGCCCAGCAAGCGTTACACTCGTTTTGCCATCAAAGAGCATTTGAAATTTTTTAGTCTCAGTTTCTGTGACTTGTGCTGCTGCAATATGCAAACTAACAGCCATAGAATCCTGTGCACTAAAGTAATTTATACTACGACAATTAGCCATTTCAAACGAATTTAACGAAAGGTCAGGTATCGTTAATGGCACACTATCAGAAGTAGAAGAGGGAGGAACAATATTATAATTAGCAACCGTTTTAGAATATGCCACCAAATTTATCTTAGGACTATCAAGCATTAAATCCTGCAAAGCAATCTTGCCCAATGGCAATTTTAACAAATTAATCCCTGCATGAAATCCTCGAACCTCAAGAAGAGTATCTGCATACACTGGAAGAGTTGCCTTTTGAGCCGCCGTAAGACTCTTTAGTCCCTTAGACACCACCGTCAAACCATCAATATCAATTGTAGCATAAGGAAATGTTTTCCACACAGTTAGTTCAGCCTTTTCTATTTTTACATTAGCATCAAGATACTCATTAGCATATTTTTCCGCCAAAGGAGTTAATTGTGACGGACTTAATATCCATACAATAGCAACGAGGAAAATTATAATTAAAGAAATAATTGACACAAGTGTCCACATTGACACTTTCAATATTGTTTTTAATCGGCGATACTTCTTGCTCATTGTGAAATTCATTTATTCGTAATTTTACAAAGATAAAGAAAATGAAACACAATATAAAGTAAATTTACACGAAAAAAAATTCATAATTTAAGCGAAACCACTCCAAGCCTATTGCATGTTTCAAAATATAGACGTATCTTTGCCAACGCTAAGGAAAAATGGTGCGGTAGTTCAGTTGGTTAGAATACCTGCCTGTCACGCAGGGGGTCACGGGTTCGAGTCCCGTCCGCA
>JAVWYO010000047.1:0-6481 GCA_036661515.1 Muribaculaceae bacterium
GATATTAGATGATTTAAAAATTATTTTACGATTAGTAATCTCATGAAAAACACGTGTGAAAATGCACGTGTTTTTTAAGACTTACAAAGGTACGAAAATGCTGAACTTGAGCAAATACTTTATGCTAAAAATGCTACTTTTGTTTTCTTTAGTGGCATAAATACACGAGAAAAGGCATGAAAATGCGCGATATTGCTAAAAGTTAGATATTAATTGTAATTGAGAAATTGCGTGATAAACAGAAAACTTTATTTATCTTTGTTATTCACAATTTAAGCAAATAGAAAACGTGTATAACAAATGGAAGAAGATATTAAGATAGCTATTGAGACGATGAAGAAGGGTGGGGTAATACTTTATCCGACAGATACAATATGGGGCATTGGCTGTGATGCGACAAATGCAGATGCGGTGAAACGAGTGTATGAAATAAAGCGTAGAGCAGATAATAAGGCAATGCTTGTGCTGATGGATAGCGCTAATAATCTTGAAAGATATGTTACCGAAGTGCCTGAAATGGCATATCAGTTAATAGACGTGAGTGATAAGCCCCTTACAATAATATATGACAATGCTTATAATCTTGCGCCAAATCTACTTGGCGATAATAATAGTGTGGGAATTAGGATTTCGCAAGAGGAGTTTTCAAATAAATTATGTCGTGAATTTAGGAAACCGATAGTGTCGACATCAGCAAATATTAGCGGAGAGCCTTCGGCTACAAAATTTTCTGAAATATCAGAAGATATAAAGAAAGAAGTAGATTATATTGTGAAATATCGACAAAATGATGAGGAATCTCATGTAGCATCAAGTATTATAATGCTTTCGTCTGACGGAACGATAAAAATATTAAGATCTTGATAAGTGTAAATAAACAGCGACTAAAATATATTATTGGCGATTATGTATCGTCGAATATTGCTTGGTGCTTGTTTAATGTTATTAGATACTATTTTATTGGAAATATAATCAATATACAGGGTTATAAAACACTTAATACATTTTTGTGTTCGCCAAATGTGATGCTTGGACAGCTATTTTTCCCGATGGCGATGATGTTTGTATATTATCTGTCGGGGTATTATAATCAAGTCTTTACAAAATCGAGATTACAAGAATTTTCAACGACAGTTATTTCATCGTTTATAAATGCGTTATTATTATTTTTTACGGCTTTAATTAATGATTTATTTGTAGAAAGAATATTTAATTATGAGCTTATACTAATGCTTTGGGGTATATTATTTGTTATGGTATATACTGTTAGATATATGATAACTGACGTAGCATCACGTAAAATTCATAATAGGGAGTGGAAATTTGACACCTTGATAATAGGTAATAGCTGTCAAGCCAGAGCATTTGAATCGCAGTTGAGCAGCATGGATAGGTCGCTTGGCTATAATATCGTAGGATATGTAAATATCCCAAAGGAAAATGCTGTAAAAGAGTCTCATCTTCCTGTGTATGAACTTGATGAGCTTGCCGAAGTGTGTGAGGCGCAGAAAATAAAGGAATTATTAATAGTCCCATCAAAGAGCAATGCTGGGATACTTTTCAATGTGGTAAATAAACTTTTCCCATTGAATCTACCTATAAAGATTTCTCCAGATATGTTTAATATTCTTGTTACGCGAGTAAAGATTTCAAATATTTGTGGAGAGCCATTAGTAGATATTTCGGGTGCAAGTATGTCGGCGAGTTCAATCAATCTAAAGAGAACGTTAGATGTTGTAATGTCAATATTTGCTATGATTATTTTATCTCCAATTTATATTTTACTTGCATTAATGATAAAAATAGATTCATCGGGTGCTATAATTTATAAACAAGAGCGAGTGGGATATCATAATGCGATATTTAATATATATAAGTTTCGTACGATGATAAAAAATGCAGAGGAATCGGGGTGTCCTTTATTAAGTTCTGAAAATGATGATAGAGTAACTCATCTTGGAAGATTTTTACGTAAATATCGTCTTGATGAATTGCCACAGTTTTGGAATGTCTTGAAAGGGGATATGTCACTTGTAGGGCCACGTCCAGAGCGACAATATTATATCGACCAGATAATAAAAGAAGCTCCGTATTACACATTATTGCATCAGGTGCGCCCAGGAATAACATCAATGGGAATGGTGAAATATGGCTATGCTTGTAATGTGTCGGAGATGATAAAGCGACTACGATATGATCTAATATATATAGAAAATATGTCGCTAATGAATGATATGAAAATAATGATATATACGGTTAAAACCGTAATAACAGGGAAGGGATTATAAATGACAATATTAAAAATATTTCAAAATAGTGGTAGGGACTGGTTTCTTAAATTGCTTGTATGGCGTGAAAAGCACATAAAAGAGAAAAACTTTGTGCTGATTCTTGCGCTTATTATAGGCGTTTTGTCGGGCTTTGCGGCATTGTTTTTGAAATTTCTTATTGGGCTTATTGCATCAATGGTTACATCGCATATCTCAGTGAGTGAGGGTAACTATTTATATTTGATATTTCCAGTGCTTGGTATTCTGATTTCTGGGATATTTGTGCGCTATGTTGTGCGTGATAATATATCTCATGGTGTAACTAAAGTATTATATGCTTTGTCACAAAAGAAGAGCCGATTAAAGTCGCATAACATGTATACCTCAGTGTTAGCGAGTTCTGTAACGATAGGATTTGGTGGCTCTGTTGGAGCTGAGGGTCCAATAGTATATACAGGTGCGGCAATAGGTTCAAACTTAGGAGGAGCATTCCGTTTATCCCCAAGATTACTAATGATTATGGTGGGATGTGGTGCTGCTGCAGGAATTGCAGGTATATTTAAAGCACCAATTGCAGGTATGCTTTTCACAATTGAGGTGCTAATGCTTGATCTTACAGCTGTGTCGGTAATGCCATTGTTAATTGCATCGATATCAGGTGCAACTGTTGCGTATGTGTTTACAGGCTATGATGTTGAATTCTTTTTTGCTCAAAGTGAGGTTTTTGCAATGTCGCGAATACCTTACGTAATAGCACTTGGCGTGTTTTGTGGGTTTGTATCACTTTATTTTACAAAAGCGATGAATATGATGGAAAATCTATTTAAACGACTTGGTAATCCATGGTATAAATTTGCATTTGGTGCGTTGATATTAAGTTCATTGATATTTCTTTTCCCACCGTTATATGGTGAGGGATATGGCTCAATAACGATGCTTCTAAGTGGTAACGCACAGTCGATACTTGATGGAAGTATTTTCTATCAGTTTAGAGATTCGGTGTGGGTAATAATAGCCGTAATTTTCATGATAATTCTTACAAAAACATTTGCCACCAGTGCCACAAATGGAGGCGGAGGAGTAGGAGGAACGTTTGCACCGTCATTGTATGTTGGTTGCATGGCAGGATTCCTTTTTGCATACCTACTAAATACAATAGGCTTTGCAGAAGGCTTATCGACAAAGAATTTTGCACTCATGGGAATGGCAGGCGTTATGGCAGGCGTTATGCACGCACCACTTATGGCAATATTTTTAACGGCAGAAATGACAGGCGGATATCAATTGTTTTTACCACTTCTTATAGTATCAACAATCTCTTATGTAACAATAAAAATATTTATGCCTTATAGCATTTATACTATGCGTCTTGCGCAGCGTGGCGAATTACTTACACATCACAAAGACCAAGCCGTGTTGACATTGCTGAAGATGGATAGCGTTATTGAAACTGACTTTAGGGAGGTACACCCTAAAATGAGTCTAAAGGAGATGGTTGATGTAATTTCGCTTTCAAATCGTAATTTATTTCCTGTCACTGGTGATAATGGAGAGTTGCTCGGAATAGTATTACTTGATGATATACGTAATATTATGTTTCGCCCCGACTTGTATAAAAAAATGCACGTTCGTAAATTTATGAGCATGGTTCCCGCAAAAATTGAAGTTGGTGATAATATGGAAAAGGTAATGAAAACTTTTGACGATACTGGTGCATGGAATTTACCTGTTGTTGAGAATGGAAAGTATGTGGGATTTGTTTCAAAATCAAAGATATTTAATTCTTATAGACGAGTATTAAAGCACTATACCGACGATTAAATAATTCAGAAGAAATATATATGATAAGAGATAAGAAATCGCTAAGAATAGTATTCTTAGGCACGCCAGAATTTGCCGTAGAAAGTCTTAGCCGTTTACATGAAGGTGGTTATAACGTGGTAGGTGTTATAACAATGCCAGATAAAATTGCTGGACGTGGTCATAAATTATTGCAATCACCAGTAAAAGAATATGCCATAGCACATGGAATCAAAGTGTTGCAACCAACAAATCTAAAAGATACATCTTTTGTTGAGGAATTACGCGAGTTGAAGGCCGACTTGCAGATTGTAATAGCATTCCGTATGTTGCCCCAAATTGTGTGGAACATGCCATTGCTTGGTACATTTAATCTTCATGCTTCATTGTTGCCTAAATATCGTGGCGCGGCACCTATAAATTGGGCTGTAATGAATGGTGATACTGAGACTGGTGTTACTACATTCTTTTTAAAACAGGAAATAGATACTGGTGATATAATTCAACAGGTGTCTATTCCTATTGAAATGACCGATAATGTCGGTGTTATCCATGATAAATTGATGATGCTTGGTGCTGATATGGTAATTGAAACCGTAGATGCTATTATCCGTGATGACGTGAAAGCAATACCACAAGATCATCTTTGTAACAAGGGTATTGAGGCAACTCCTGCGCCTAAAATATTTAAAGATACTTGTAGAATTGACTGGTCACTTCCTGCAATGAAGATATATAATCATGTGCGAGGATTATCACCATATCCAGCAGCTTGGACTATGCTATGTGATAAAGACGGAAATGAATATCCAGTAAAAATATTTGAAACAGCAGTGGTCGATAATATGTTAGAAGTGCATGCCCCAGGTAATATAATAATTGCTGATAAACGTTTAATTATAGCTTGTGAGGATAAAGCAATAGAAATTTTGTCTCTTCAGTTAGCTGGAAAAAAACGTTTATCTGCCGATGAATTTCTAAGAGGATTTCATGTTAGTGAAATGACTTGTGAATAGAGCATTATAATAGTAAGTACTACTATTTTATTGAATTTTCAGTGAGATAATGTTCTGCATCAATAGCGGCTTTACAACCCATTCCGGCTGCGGTAATTGCTTGGCGGTAACGAGGATCGGCAACATCTCCAGCAGCAAATACGCCTGCTATATTTGTTTCTGTTGTTACCCCGTTTGTTTTTATATAACCTTGATTGTCAAGTTCAATTTGCCCAGCGAATATATCGGTGTTTGGTTTGTGTCCAATAGCGAGGAAAAACCCATCAATTGCAATATCAAATTTTTCTTCTTCAGCAGTGCCAACATGTGTAATAAGGTGCGCACCCTCAACGCCATGCTCACCATATAATCCGATAGTGTTGGTGTTATATAATACGGATATATTTTGCGTGTCAAGGACTCGCTTCTGCATTACTTTAGATGCTCTAAGATAGTCTTTTCTCACGATTAAATATACCTTAGACGCGAGGTTACTAAGATACACCGCTTCTTCACATGCTGTGTCCCCACCGCCAACGACTGCTACCGTCTTTTTGCGATAGAAAAATCCATCACAAGTGGCGCAGGCAGAAACTCCCATTCCAGCATATTTTTTTTCGTCAGGAATATTTAGATATTTTGCAGATGCTCCAGTTGAAATAATCACTGTGTCGGCTTCTATTATTTTTCCATCATCAATAGTGATTTTTAATGGGCGAGAGCTGAAATCTACTGCCGAAATGATACCGTTACGAACATCTGTTCCGAAACGTATAGCTTGATTCTTTAAATCTTCCATCATGTCAAATCCTGTAATTCCTAATGGATAGCCAGGGAAATTCTCTATTTCAGTAGTGGTGGTTAGTTGACCGCCAGGTTGAAGACCTTCATATAGCACAGGTGCGATATTCGCTCTTGATGCGTATATTGCTGCTGTATATCCCGAAGGACCAGAACCTATAATTAGGCATTTTACGTGTTCGACTTGCATATCTAAATATTGGAAGGTAAATAAAAATTTTATCTTAAATCAACAATTTGAGTCCCTTTAGGCACCTCTTTTTTGTTGAAAATAAATGTAGACTGAGGATAATTGCCACCAGCTTTGTAATTACTAATAGTGGTAGTATATGTAGAATTATCATCGAGTATAAATATTATCTTTACAAGATGATATGTGCTTTTGGCAACTGAAAGACGAATTTCTTTGAAAGACGAATTGATAATTTTAGGAATTAATCGTAATAAATAATTACTTGCTGTATTTGATTTTAGGAGAGCAATATTATAATTTTTAAAGCTATTAATAGCAGCATAAGGATTTGACATTTGCAATTCCTCTTGGGTGGGTTTTGTTATATTTACTTCGTCGGTTGCCGTAGAATAAGACCATTGAACAGCTCCGTTATACCAACA
>JAVWYO010000047.1:6491-14397 GCA_036661515.1 Muribaculaceae bacterium
AAGGCGGAATTTGTTGCCAGCCATAACAATAGAACCTTTTGTTTGTCCTTGCAATGATGATATGAAGAAGTCGGCACTTATTGTTTTATCCTTGCTGTATTGTGAAATGACATTATCCAGTATTCCTTGTGCCGTAAGTTGAGCATTTAGAGAAATGCTTGATAAAAATGCTATGCACAATGAAAATATTATTTTATTCATTTTGATACAAAATTGGTTTATTATTCTTCGAGCTTCTGAGAAAGTTGAATAGAGTCGATTAGAACTTGTCGAGGTTTCCCTCCTTGTGCTGGTCCAACAATGCCAGATGCTTCCATTTGATCCATAATCTTACCTGCGCGGTTATACCCAATAGAATAACGTCGTTGTAGCGATGAGGTAGATGCCGTTTGTCCAGCGACAATAAATGCGGCAGCTTCTTCAAATAGAGGATCACGGTCGGCAATTCCACCCATTCCAGCATTTTCGCCATCTTGATTGGCAATGTATTCAGGCAGTTGATAAGCCTCTTCATATCCAATCTGAGTATCTATGTGTGCACATATAGCTTCAACCTCTGGTGTGTCGATAAAAGCACATTGAATACGATCCATTTCACCATTTGCAAGAAATAGCATATCGCCTCGACCAATTAGTTGCTGGGCTCCTGTACAATCAAGAATTGTTCGGCTATCAACCATTTGTGTAACACGAAACGCTATACGTCCAGGAAAGTTCGCTTTAATGATACCAGTAATTACATTTGTTGAAGGTCGTTGCGTTGCAATTATCATGTGAATACCTATTGCGCGAGCTTTTTGTGCAATACGTGCAATTGGCATTTCAACTTCCTTGCCTGCCATCATAATTAAGTCACAAAACTCATCGACAATTACAACAATATAGGGTAAGAAACGATGCCCTTTTTCGGGATTGAGCCTATGATTGACAAATTTTGCATTATATTCTTTTATATTGCGCACCTGTGCATCTTTGAGAAGAGAATAACGATTATCCATCTCAATAGCAAGAGAATTGAGTGTAGCAATTACCTTTTGAGGATCTGTGATGATGGCATCTTCTTCGCCTGGTAGTTTTGCTAAATAATGGTGTTCAAGTTTTGAGTACAAACTAAATTCTACCATCTTAGGGTCAATAAGAACAAATTTCAGTTCGGCAGGGTGCTTACGGTATATTAAAGATGTAATAATAGCGTTTAGCCCAACAGATTTACCTTGTCCTGTGGCACCAGCTACGAGCATGTGAGGCATCTTGCAAAGATCGGCTATATACACTTCATTTGAAATGGTACAACCCATTGCCATTGGCAAGTCATACTTACACTCTTGGTATTTTTTTGATTCTATTATTGAGCGCATAGACACCGTTTGAGGTTCTCTATTTGGTACCTCAATACCTATTGTTCCACGACCAGGTATTGGTGCAATAATACGAATACCGAGCGCCGAAAGGCTTAGTGCAATATCGTCTTCAAGATTCTTAATTTTGGATATTCTGACACCATCGGCCGGAATGATTTCAAATAAAGTCACCGTTGGCCCTACGCACACTTCAATGTTTTTAATAGGAATACCGTAGTTGTTGAGCGTTTCAGTAATGCGCTTTTTGTTATCTTCTTGTTCCTTTATATCAACGCTTTTTTCTTTAATTTCGGTTTTCCTAAGTAATTCAGTAGAAGGGAATTTATAACGTGATAATTCGAGAGTAGGGTCAAAAATTTCTTGTTTGTTAGGATCAATGCTTTCAGCTTTTTCAATTTCTCCTGTTTTAACTACCATTGGCACCCCGTCATCATCAGTTGTGGATATAATTGTAGGGACAGACGCTTTCTTCTTGGGCTTTGATTCTTCTTTTACCGCTTTTAGGGGTTCAATTTCCTCTTTTTCGGGTACTTTCTCAACATCTTCAAATTCTTGTCCTGTTTTTGATTTCCCTTTTGATTTCTCTACAATATGATTTAATCCATCAAAGTGCTTAAAATTTGGTATAATATTTTTCGCTTTCTGATAACCGCTTTTTATAGTGTTGAAGCACAATAGAATGAATGCCACAACAAGAATTATGTTTATCAATGCAGCCCCATAATATCCCACAAAATTTACTAAAAATTCATTTACATAACGTCCATGATATCCACCAAATGATATGAATGAATCAATAGCCAAAGAACAAAATCCAATAACCATTGACAGCGTGATAATGCTTAAGAGAGAAATTAAAGTAAGGGGATAAAATTTAATCTTCTTAATACCCATTAAGCTAATTCCAATAGCCATTAGCCAAAACACGATTATAAAAGCTGAAATGCCTACCCACTCGGTAATGACTGTATGCGATATTGTAGCTCCAAATGTACCCGAATTATTTCCTACAGGAGTAGCTGATTTAGCAAGTTCTACGCTATTTCCATTTAAGATGATACTTTGGTCATTACTTCCATTACTGAAGTATGAAAAGAATGCTAATAATAGAAATAATGCAAAAAACGAGGTAATTAGTCCAAATAGGAACCGAGTACGCCCATTTCTAAAAAATGATGTAATTCTTTTAAAAAACGATGTAGATGTTACTATCTTTTTATCTGGATCTGAGCCAGTTGTAGATTGAGATTCATCTAATATATCGGGGTTGAAATTTTCCTGTTGCACAAGTATGGTGGATTATAATTTGTATTTACAAAAATACAAATAAATATTCTCGGTAAGAAATAATTAGTTGCGTTTTTATTTTATTATATCAAAAATGTTAGTTCTTAGTCCAAAAATCCTTTGTGAAGATAACCAGGAACGTAAATAGTTCTAAGCGTCCCGTGAGCATAGTGAAAGATAATGTCCATAATCCAATATCGGGAACGTTAGCAAAAGAGCCATTAACTCCAGTAAATCCAGAGCCAAATCCAATATTACTCAAGCATGATAGTGTTGCAAAGAAAGCATCGAATATTGGAATATCTAATGCTGTCAATATTACACTTCCAATAGCAAGACTCATCACATAAAGACAAAGAAATGCAATAACTTTTGATACCAAGTCATGAGGTATTATCTTATTGTTAATTCTTACCGTAGTAATAGAATTAGGGTGTAATACGCGATAAAATTCATTTTTTGTGTGCTTCATTAGAAATATTAATCGGTCGATTTTAGCACCGCCAGCAGTAGAACCTGCACAAGCGCCAAAGAACATCATTATGAAGAATAGCGCAATTGATAATTGCCCCCATTTTTCAAAGTTAGCAGCACCAAATCCAGTAGATGTTATCGTAGAAATCACATTAAATAAAGGAAACACTATGTAGTCTTCCCATGAATCGTAAGTGTCAAGACTAATAATTTGGATAAGTACCATTAAAAACATGAATATTACGATTGCAAAGTACCATTTAAAGGTGTCATTGGAGAGTAGTGGACGGAAATTGCGAAGAGCTGCTTTATATAATAGCGAAAAATTAATACCGCAGATAAACATGAAAATAAGGACTACTATATTTACGTAATGTGAATCCCATGCCGCAATGCTGGCATTACGTGTTGAGAATCCTCCTGTTGATACAGCAGCCATTGTTTGGCACACAGAATCAAATAGATTCATTGGTCCGACCCAAAGCAAGATTACCATAATTATAGTAAGCACAATATAAACGAGCCAAAGACCTTTAGCCGTTTGGCTAATGCGTGGACGTAATTTATCATGAGAAATTCCTGTAACTTCGGCATTAAATAGCTGAATACCCCCTTGATGGTTAAGCATAGGTATAACGGCGAGAGTGAAGAGGATAATTCCCATGCCACCAACCCATTGTATCATTGCCCGCCACATTAATATGCCGTGAGGAGCAGCTTCAACGTCGCGAATAACACTTGCACCAGTTGTAGTAAATCCTGATACAGCTTCAAAATAGGCTGCTGGAATACTTAGATGAGGGTTGGCGAAAATAAATGGTAACATTCCGAACAATGAGAATACTGCCCACACCATTGCCGTGAGGAGAATAGCCTCCCTTTTGCCCATCTCTTTGTATTTAGGTTTTATGCAGAATGTTAATAACATTCCAACTCCGCAAGTAATAGCGATAGTATAAATAAAACTCATTACAGAAGAGTCGTTATAGGCAAGCCCTACACCTAATGGTACAAGCATAAATATTGCTTCTATCATTAATAACCACCCCATTACTCGTAATAGGAGAGGGTAATTTATATTTGCTCTTTTCTCAAATCCCATTAATTAAATAATTTTTCAATTTTATGAATAGCCGATGTAAGACAGAAAACGACTACGTGGTCGCCAGCCTGAATGCGCGTGTTTCCTTGCACAAGCATGCCATGTCCATCTCGTGTTAATCCAGCAATAGTCATATCCAAAGATAAATGTAAATCTTTAACTTCGGCACGAGTTATTTTAGAGCCTTCTTTAGCTACCAGTTCAGCAACTTCGGCATCAGTGAGAGCTAAGCATTTTGCACTTGAAGAGTCAAAGTCAAGTAGAATTTGGAATATACGGCTCGATGCAAGAAGTTTTTTATTAATTATTGTGCCTATATTTAATCCTTCGGCTTCAGAAATGAATTGAATAGTTTCAACTTCGGCTATTGTTTTCTTTACATTAAATTCTTTTGCAGTTAGGCAACCAAGTATATTTGTTTCGGAACTATCTGTGAGAGCTATGAATGCATCGAAGTCTTGAATACCTTCTTGTTGCAAAATATCAACATCGCGTCCATCACCATGAACAATATTGCATTCAGGCAGTTTCTCGGCAAGATAGTGGCAACGCTCTAAGTCGTTGTCTATAATTTTTATCTTGAATTGTCCCTCTGCCATTTTTGCAAGTTGAACGGCAATGCGACTGCCACCCATAATCATTATTTTCTTTATATCAACCTCTTCTTTTCCTGAGAGTTTAAGAATAGTACTAACAGATTCTTTTAATGAGGCAAAATACACTATATCATTTTCCTTGATACAGTCATCACCGCGAGGAATGATAGTTTCATGATTCCGTTTTATAGCTGAAATGTGTATTTGTGTTGATAAGCTGGCAAAATCCTTTAATTGCATTCCTATAAGTGGTGCATTATTACGAATTTTCACGCCAATTACTATGAGCTGACCATTGCATAATTCAAACCAATTTCTCACCCACGCTCTTTTTAAAGCTGTTATCATTTCTTCGGCAGCGAGATATTCCGGATATATAAGTTCATCAACGCCAAGACTTTTAAAGAACTCTCGGCTTTCATTTTTCAAAAATTCATAATTATCAATTCGTGCGACTGTTTTTTTAGCTCCAAGTTTTTTAGCCATAGCACATGATGTCACATTCCTTGTTTCAAAGGGTGTTACAGCAATATATAAATCGACGCTTGCAATGCCCACTTCTTTTAAAACTTTAAATGACGTTGGACTACCACAATGTGTCATGAGATTATACATCTCAAGGTTTATCAATCGACTTTCATCACTATCAATGAGAATAACATCTTGGTTTTCATTAGAGAGTAGTTTGGCAAGATGTGAGCCTACTTCTCCAGCTCCAGCAATCACTATTTTCATTATTAGTCCTCCTGTAATTCTTGTAAAATTCTTGATTTAATACTATTGTTATCCATTCCGCATATCTGATATAATTGTTCAACAGTGCCTTGATTAATGAAAGCATCTGGTATTCCTATGCGAGAAACATGAACAGCTACATTATGGTCGTTAAACCATTCCATAATAGCACTGCCAAGCCCACCAGTTATAGTTCCATCTTCAATTGTTATTACACGTCTAAATTTATTGCCAATTTCTTTAAGCATATCATCATCAAGTGGTTTTAAAAATATCATATCATAGTGAGCTACTTTGATATTTTCAGCCATTAGTTCGTCTATAACTTTCGATACATTATTGCCTATGGCTCCGATAGAGAGTATGGCAATATTCTCACCATCACAAAGTTTACGCCCTTTTCCAATCTCTACTCTTTCCATATTATTATGCCATTTGCTAAGAACCCCCTTACCTCTTGGATATCTTATTGCAAATGGCCCAAAATTATCAGTCTGTGCGGTGTACATTAGATTTCGTAAATAATGTTCATTCATGGGCGATGCAATAATCATATTAGGGATAGAACGAAGATAACTTAAATCAAATGTTCCATGATGTGTCACGCCATCTTCTCCTACAATTCCAGCGCGGTCGATGCAAAATGTAACTGGTAGTTTCTGTATTGCTACATCGTGAATAATATGGTCATAAGCACGTTGTAAGAAAGTAGAGTAAATGCAACAATATGGGCGAAGTCCATCTTTTGCAAGACCTCCCGCAAATGTTACTGCATGACCTTCTGATATTCCTACGTCGAATGAACGACTTGGATATTTTTCGAGCATATAGCTCATTGATGTTCCAGAGGGCATGGCAGCTGTAATACCTACAATCTTTTCATTATTATCAGCAAGTTCTACTAATGTGTGCCCAAAAACGTCTTGATACTTAGGCGGTTCATCTTGTTTAACAGAGCATATACGTTCGCCCGTTGCTTTTTTAAATTTACCTGGAGCATGCCAAGTGGCGGGGTCTTCTTCGGCAGGCTTATATCCTTTGCCTTTGCGTGTGCGAAGATGAAGAATACGAGGGCCGTCCATGTCTTTAATATCATTAAGTACTCGCACAATACGCGTTATATCATGTCCATCAAATGGACCAAAATATCTGATATTTAATCCTTCAAAAATATTTTGTTGCCGTGAAAGCAATGCTTTTATACTATTATTGAATCTTAAAATGCGTCCTTTGTGCGCTTCATTAATTAAGTGGAAACGTTTAAGAGTTAAATATGCCTTATATCGTAATGCGTTATAATTTTTTGAAGTATTGATGTGAGTCATATACTCATTTAAAGCACCAACATTTTGGTCTATAGACATATCATTGTCGTTAAGAATAATTAGAAGATTATTCTTATTAATAGATGTATTGTTTAGTCCTTCAAAAGCAAGTCCTCCACCAATTGAGGCATCGCCTATAACAGCCACTACGTTGCGACGCTTTTCCTCATGCTTTATAGCTGAGGCGATAGACATGCCCAGTGCTGCTGATATAGAATTTGAAGCATGGCCAGCGGTAAAACAATCATATTCACTCTCTTCTGGATTAGGAAATCCACTAATGCCATTTAATTTTCTATTTGTTGAAAATCGGTCGCGTCTGCCAGTTAATATTTTATGTCCATAGGCTTGATGCCCAACGTCCCACACTATTCTATCATAAGGCGTGTTAAAAACGTAGTGTAAAGCTACTGTTAGTTCAACACTGCCCATGCTTGATGCAAAATGGCCTGGATTTTCAGAAAGTGAGTCTATAATAAACTCACGCATTTCATGACACACTTCAGGTAGGCTGTCAACTTGCAGTTTTCGCAGGTCGGCAGGATAATTTATCTTCGATAGAAGAGGATATAATTCAGGATTATTATGTTGATTTATTTCCAAAGTATTTCTTTTTATTCAATAAAAACGTTGTTTATTGATTTTTAGTCTAATCTTTCTTACGAATGTATTTTTTGTAAACAGGAACAAACACAATTATCGCAGATGCTATTATAATAAAAATAACAAATGTGTTTATGCCACGTCCTCTAATAAGTAGAAAACATAGTCCAAGCCATAATAACACAAGACAAGCGAACCTAAATATATTGTATTTACTCATGTCAATAAAAAAATATTTTTGTATGTTGTATCAACATGCAAATATACAAATGTTTTCATTCCTCGTAAAATAATATTGATTAGTTATTAAAATTGCAGATAAAACATTAAAATATTACTAATAACGCCTAATAAATATATAATTGCCATGAATATTGATTTATTTTGTACAATTTGTAATTATAATAAACGAAAAACGATACG
>JAVWYO010000048.1:0-14116 GCA_036661515.1 Muribaculaceae bacterium
GAAAATAGTATATTGCATGTTCAAACCGAGTTTAATGGATTTTTTAAATTGCATGTATACAATTCCGGTACACTCTATAAAATAAGGGTATTTATTAAAGAAAAAAAGATTATGGGACAAAATGAAGATTATTTGGAAGCCATCAGGCACGTTAATAAAAAGAATGATGAACGACTCGCACTCGCAAGAGCTGGTATTGATGTGAATAATGCAGGTATAATGTTGATTTCAGCTTATTTTCCGATGTTGTTTCACCGGTTGGGACTTTTGGCTGATAACCGCAGAGAGTTTGAAAGTACAAATGATCGTATTCGTGCTATTTTCCTGATTCAGTATCTCCTCTATGGAGAACAATGCGAATGGGAAGAACCTGAACTATATCTGAATAAAATGATGGTAGGAATGGAAGAATACAATCAGCCACTGCCTCGTACTTGTGAGTTAAGCCAGGAGGAAACAGATATGGCTGAAGATATGATTAAAGTGATATGTCATAATTGGGATAAGATGCGAAATACATCTATAAGTGGCTTTAGAGTGGCATTTCTGCAAAGAAGAGGGCAAGTTATGTTGCATGAAGATTTAGGCAAATGGGAAGTAACGGTTGAGCAGGAAGCCTATGACCTTTTGATTGATTCAATACCTTGGGAATACAAAATGTGCAAATATCCATGGCAAAAGAAAATAATTGAAGTAAAATGGAGATAGATAAGCATATGGCGTGTTCTGTTTTTTATGATCTCAATTTAACTTGGCTGAGTTCGGAATAATGAACTTGTCGAGGAGATGGATGAAATAAAAAAAAGCTACCAGAAGGTAGCTTTGTGGGCGTTGACGGATTCGAACCGCCGACCCTCTGCTTGTAAGGCAGATGCTCTGAACCAGCTGAGCTAAACGCCCTTTCTTTGTCGAAAGCGATGCAAAGGTATAACTTTTCCTTGAATTTGCAATATATTTGGCTAAAATATTTAGCCAAATAATTACAAATGGGTATCTCTTAGCTACTTATGCGATATATTTTATTCAAAGTTTGATTTATATTGTGTCATGAGTTCATTAAATTGTGGCAATTTTCTTAATGAATCAATGTTTACAACAGGATCATTTTTATACATTAAGTCATAATAGCTTCCAAATCCGTTGGCTAATGCACCTTCTAAATAATAAATTCCTTTTTCTAAATCGCCACTTTGCGCATAAACAGATGCTGCATAAAAGTATATTTTACCACCTGCTTTATCGGTGACTTTAATTAGATTTTCAATCCATTTCGTGGCCTCTAAATCACGACTGAGAGCGACTAAAGCAAATCCACGATAAGAGCCAATGTCTTGTATTTGGCTGTTTAAGGCTGATGTGTAGTCTTTTTTAGCAGCTCTAAAGTCCTTAAAGCTATTTTTGTGGATATAAGCACGTAAGATGTAATTATAAGGTGTCTGTAAATTATTAATTAGCTTGTCATTAAGCAACGAAATCGTTTGTTTAACATCGCCTCTATTCATCTCTATAATAGCTTTCTGATAAATTATTTTATCGTTATTAGGAGATATTTTTAATGCATAATTTAGGACATCAATAGCTTTTTGAGGATTTTTCAGTTCATAAAGTATCTTTGCTTTATTAATATAATAAGATATATCCTTAGGGTTTATATCGATAGCTATATCGATATTAGACAACGCTTCATCAAATTTTGCGAGATTAAAATTAGCGATTGCGCAATCATTATAAATACCATCATTATTATAAATCTTTTTGTCAATAATTGTATTAATATCATGAAGTGCATTTGCGTAATAATTATGGTTTAGTGCCATCATAGAACGAAGATATAATAACACGCCACTTTGTGGAGCTCTATCAATAGCATCATCAAAAGCCGAAATCACTGATTTATAATTAGTATCGCTCATCTTTGCTAACTTAGGTAAAGCACCAGAGCGCTCATAGTCAAGAGTAATTGCCGTAATCAAATCGTGTGCAGCAGCATCATGCTCGCCAAGTAGATTAAGGAGCTCGGCACGATTTACATAGGCATCGGCCTGCGTAGGATACATGGTAACTGCCCTATTAGCATATTCACGAGCAATATCAAAGTTCTTTTGTTTAACAGCCACTTTAGATATGCCAGAGATTGCTTCAAAATCTAAACTGTTGTTACGTAATAATCGTTCATATAGACCTTTTGCAAAATCATAATTACCAGCCAAAAAATTAGCATTAGCAAGTTTTCTCATGCAAACTTGTGAATCAGGATTTAAACGAAGAGCCTGATTAAGGTCGGTAATAGCATGATTATAATCTTGATTGATTTCGTAAATAGTTGCACGTAGCATATATTCATCGAATATTATACTTTTATTATCACGAGAATCGTCTTTCAATGCAGCGTTTACATCATCAAGAGCCTTAGCATATTCTCCAAGATTTAAATACTCTTGCGCTCTTGCAAATAGCAGAGTACCATCGTTAGGATTGGAGGAAAGTTGCTCGGCATAAGAGTCCAAAACGGCTTGTGTTACGGGATTAATTTCAGCAGCTTGGGCGTTTAATGAAATGGAGACAGAGCATAGCCCAACAATTAAAGCATGTGATATTTTCATACTATGTGTTTTTAATTATTTATCAATCATATTTATAGTCATTCTCAACTTTGACAAGCGAGACAGCAATCCTTCAATTTTGTCAAGTTTAAGCATATTTGCACCATCGGACATTGCCATACATGGATTTTGATGTGTTTCAATAAAAAGTCCATCAACTCCAGATGCAATACCTGTTCGAGCAACTGTTTCAATTAAATGAGGTAATCCACCAGTAACCCCTTTTTCCTGATTTGGCAATTGCAAAGAGTGTGTTACATCGAGTATTACAGGAGAGCCAAATGCCTTCATCACAGGTATTCCACGATAATCTACAATGAGATCATGATATCCGAATGTGGTACCACGCTCAGTTATAGCGACTTGCTCATTACCAGCATCTCTCACTTTCTGTATTGCATATTGCATAGCTTCTGGTGAAAGAAATTGTCCTTTTTTAATATTAACCATTTTGCCAGTATTTGCAGCAGCGACGAGTAAATCCGTCTGCCTGCAAAGGAATGCAGGGATTTGAAGGACATCAACATATTGAGCAGCCATCGCAGCCTCTTCGGCAGTATGAATATCGGTAACGACTGGAATATTATACGTATCTCTAACTTTTTTTAAAATTTCGAGCGCCTTTATGTCACCAATTCCAGTAAAGGAATCTATCCTTGAACGGTTAGCCTTTCGGTAACTACCTTTAAATATATATGGAATATCCAACGATTTAGTTATCGAGGATATTTTTTCAGCAATTTCGAGAGCCATATCTTCATTCTCAATAACGCAGGGTCCTGCAAAGAGAAAGAAATTATGTGATTTTGATGATTTTAAGTATTCTAACATAAACTTTTTCTATAACTGATTAATTACATGAAATGCAGCGCAAGCAAATACAGCCGCAGTTTCGGTACGGAAACGACTTTCGCCTAACGATACAGGAATAAATCCATTGTCGAGGGCTAATCTAATTTCATCTTTGCTAAAATCGCCTTCGGGGCCAATAATTATAAGTGCGTTTTCACCTTTAATATATTCATGGACAAAACTTCGCCTCTCAATTTCTTTGTCGCAATAAGCAATAAATTTTTGTCCATCGAATTTTGCTGTTATTAAATCATTGAAAGGAGTCATTTCATCAAGACGAGGTAAAGTAGTCTTAAGTGATTGCTTCATAGCCGATATAAGAATCTTATTAATGCGCTCGATTTTCAATTCTTTACGTTCAGAATATCGGCAACGCAGTGGGATTATGGCATCTACTCCTGTTTCAGTTACTTTCTCGGCCATCCATTCTATCCTATCAATGTTTTTTGTTGGAGCAATTCCTATTGATAAGTTACACTTCCAATGATTAGGAATACTGTGACTTTCAATAATTTCCACCTGACATCTCTTAGGGTGAGCAAGTGTTATATTGCAAATATATCGAGTACCACAACCATCGATAACCTCTATTTTATCACCAGCCCCAAGTCTCAAAACTCGCACGCAATGCTGCGACTCCACTTCTGGCAGTTGCAACGTTGTTAATATTTCGGGGGCATAGAATTGATTCATATTACTTATTTATAGGTTTAACTTCGGGCTGATGCTTGTAGCGGAATAAAACTGCAAATAAAACAAATACAACTAAAGCATATCCAGCAAATATTAGCCAAGTTGATTGCCAATCGCCAACTAAATAAGATGACCCAGCAATATCTTTCCACTGACAGTAATAGTTTACAATATCACCAGCAATAAGCGTGCCGACAGTTGCACCAATACCATTAGTCATTAACATAAATAGTCCTTGTGCGGAACCTTGAATAGATTTATCGGTCTCTTGCTGTACAAACAACGCTCCCGAGACATTGAAAAAATCGAAAGCAACGCCATATACAATCATTGATAAAACGAACATCCAAAGACCAGCTCCAGGATTACCAAGTCCAAACAAGCCGAAACGCAATACCCATGCAAACATTGCAATAAGCATTACATTTTTAATGCCATATCTTTTTAGGAAGAATGGTATCAATAAGATACACAATGCCTCAGAAATTTGAGATAAAGAAGTGAGTGCAGTAGCATTGTTAGCCCCTACAGTATTTGCAAATTCAGGGATTCCCTTAAAACTTGTTATGAAAGGAGTTGCAAACCCATTAGTAATTTGTAATGATACTCCGAGTAGCATTGAGAATATAAAGAACATTGCCATCTTCTTCTGCTTGAAGAGTTTAAAGGCATTTAATCCTAACATTTCAACAAATGGCACTTTGTCTTTGGTCTTTGGTGATATTGGGCAATTTGGTAAAGAGAAAGAATATACACCTAATAAGATGCCTAATATTCCACAAACGAATAATTGCATATCGGTATATTGGAATCGAAATGGAGAATCAGTACTAAATCCAAATACGCCTTCGGGACTTATAAATGCAAAATTTACAAACCACATAGAAGCAATAAATCCTACTGTTCCTAATACACGAATAGGAGGAAAATCTTTTATTGTATCGTATCCGTTTCGAGATAGGATAGAAAATGCTACGGTATTTGATAGTGCAATAGTTGGCATATAGAATGCTACGCTACACGTATATAGTGTGAAGAATGTGCTAAATTCGAGCTGTGCATGGTTATATCCATACCACCATGCAGCAAACATAAATATAGCAGCAAGAGTGTGACACACTCCTAAAAGTTTTTGTGCCGAGACATATTTATCAGCGATAATTCCAATAATAGCAGGCATAAATATCGATACAATGCCTTGAACAGAATAGAACCAGGCAATATCAGTTCCTAATCCAGCAGGTCCAATATAATTTCCAATACAAGTCAAATACGAACCCCATATAGCAAATTGCATAAAGTTCATTACAGCTAATCTCGACTTTAGTCCTAACATAATTTCTGATTTATCGGTTAATATAAATATTATTTTTGAAACACAAATGTAATGTTATTATTCTAATTCCTTTTATTTTTTTCTTGACGTTTATTATTTAACACTGATTTTATTTCAGCGGCTCTTTCGTATTCTTCTTTTTCGGCATAATGCAACATCATTTTTTCAAGTTCGGCTATTGAGAAATTTTCTAATTTTATGGTTCGTGGCGATTGATTAGCGTCATTTTCATGATGTTCTTGAATAGAATCAGTAAATTTGAATCCAGTTTCTTCGATTATTTCCTGCGTGGTATATATTGGAGCATCGGTTCGAAGAGATAAAGCTATGGCATCGGAAGTGCGCGCATCAATTGTAACTTCCCTATCTTGCGAGTTAAATTTCAATTCAGCAGAGAATACTCCATCTTTAAAGCTATAAATAAAAACCTCTTCAAGTCGGATTCCAAAAGCGAGTAGCAAGCTGACGAATAAATCATGCGACATTGGGCGTGAAGGTGTAATATTTTCGAGCTTAACGGCTATGCTTTGTGCCTCACTTACGCCTATCACGATAGGGATTCTATATGCCCCATCAACCTGCGACAAGACCAGTGCATAGGCTCCGCTCTGCACTTGACTATACGTAATTCCATATACTTTAAGCTTAATCCGTTCCATTGTAATTATATCTCTTATTTATTTTCTAAATATCAATCTTCTGACCAGTTATTACTCCACTACCGTAACAAAGATGTCCCGTGCTATCATAAATGACAGCAAATTGTCCTGGTGCTATGCCTTGCACTTTAGTTTCAGATTCAATGACATATTCATTTCCTCCAAGTGATGTAAATCGAGCCTTTGCAAAATCGGGAGTGTGGCGATTTTTAAACATTATATCAACAGATTTGGGACTTTCTGCCCAAGGGTTGCCTGAAATGAAATGCATTTCATCGAGATGAATGACTTTGCCATATTGTTTCTCGTTGTCATAACCATTGCTAACATATATGACATTGTCATCGATGTTTTTCTTTACGACATACCATGGTCCACCACTTAATCCTAATCCCTTACGTTGTCCAATGGTGTGAAACCAAAATCCGTTATGCTCCCCAATTTTGCGACCTGTCTCTATTTCTATGATATTCCCACGTTTTTCACCGAGATGACGTTTTATAAAATCATTATAGTTTATTTTACCTAAGAAGCATATTCCTTGGCTATCTTTACGATAGGCATTTGGCATATTTGCAGCAATTGCAATGGCACGTACTTCGCTCTTAGGCATATTCCCGATAGGGAATGTTAAGTGCTTTAGTTGTTCATAACTTATTTGCGCGAGGAAATCGGTTTGATCTTTGACCCTGTCGATAGCCGTGGCAAGATATTTAGTATCCCCTATTACATCTGTTGTGGCATAGTGCCCTGTGGCAGTAATATCAAAATCCTTACCCCACCGCTGTTCAAAGAAACCGAATTTAATCATTTTGTTGCACATCATGTCGGGATTAGGTGTTAAGCCCAGCTTCACAGTATGCAAAGCATATTGCATCACATTTTCCCAATATTCTTCATGAAGTGAAACTACTTCAAGAGGCAGATTATATTTTTTAGCGATAAAAGTACACATTTCTATATCCTCCTCCGCCGAGCAATCGCCTTCGCCATTGTCCATGCCAATGCGTATATAGAAAAGGTGTAAGTCGTGTCCTTCTTCTTTGAGCTTATGTACAACAACGGCGCTATCCACACCGCCTGAAATTAATACAGCTATTTTCATTTTAAAATTATGCTTCTTTTAGAGCGTCTTCCTCTGATTTATCATTACTATAATTCAAAAAGTGCAAAGAAATTAGATAATCGACAGATATTTTGCCAGGTCCAGAAAGCAAAATAAAGAAGAATATCCCAATAAACATTATTGGTAGGTATCCTGGTTGTATGCTACCAAGAGTGTAAGGCAATTGATGAATTATGTCGTTAAAAATCACATTTTCAGCAATAAGCATTGATATGATAGGCGGGATTGTCATAATTCGCGTTAAGAATCCCAACATAATCATTACCGAGCATATCATTTCAACTGCTATCATTAGGATAAGAGTGTCGTAACTTCCAAGACCAAGAGCCGTAGGGAATGTTTGCGATAGAGTGTCGAAGTGCATTACTTGTCTTATTCCAAATTGGAGAAACATTACACCTACAAATAGGCGTATGAATAATCTTGACAGATTACTATAAGTGTGACCTGTGCCATAAAGAAAAAGATATTTAATAAACTGCTCCATATTGATTATCTCCCTATATTGTTTATAACATCGTTTACATTTACATTTTTCAAAATTATTTTCTTGTCTTTGTCAAGGATATATAAATTAGGCATTACACGAATATCGTAAATATTGTCGGCATCTTCATAGGCTCCAATTTCCCAATTATCGGCATATCCCTTAGCTTTATTAGCCCATTCAGCAGAATATTGTCCGGGATAAATACTTATTATTTTTAGTTTATTTTCTTTGATAAGGTTATTGATTGTGACATTGGTGCTTAGTCTCAGTCTTGCAATCATACAGTCGCTACAATCGTCGTCGTTGAAAAACAATAATATCGTTTCGGCTGAAATATCATTAAAATTCTTTTTAGCGCCATTAACATCGATATATTCAAACTTATGAGCCACCTCCCCTATCTTATTATTTTTTATTTTTTGAATTTGAAGTAGATAGCGTTCTTTTTCGTCTTTTTTAATTTTCTTAAAATTCACTACATTTTCGGCAAATGGCAGATAAGCCTCATCACTCCAAATTACTGCATTAGGTTCATAAAACGTTTTTTCGGCAATTTCAGCAATATATATAAAGTTTTGAGCATTTGATTGCGCTTTGTTCATAAGATTGTTGATAGATGTATACACCACATTTCTATGAGCATATTGAAAGAATACAGCGTAATCATAAAATGCTTTTTCAAATGCTTCTTTATCCTTTATTGGCTTTGATAAATCACATTTCTCCCAAAAATGGCTGACGAGAAAATTTGAGCGATTTTCAAGTGTAACGATAGTATCGGGCACAATTGGATAAGGGAAAAGAGTCTTTGGCTTTTCTTCTTGTGCTAAGGCCGACACGTTGCACAACAACAAAGATATAAAGAGAGATAAAAGTCCTAATTTTTTCATTTTAAATTTTACTTATGTTTATTACAAAGTAAAAGTAAAGAAATTAGTAGGAAGCGCAAAATAAAGGATTTAATTTCGTTGAAAAGAAACATTTTTTAAGCATTTAAGGTTGATTTATGGTCACAAAAAACAATTCTACCTAAAACGACAAAAAAATAGCTGCTTTTTATTCTTCACAGAACATTGCAGCTATACAGAATCATTTGCTATTAATGATATTATTTTCTATTCGTTTACATAATTGATTATCGCATCACGCCATACTAAATATCCAGCTCCGAGAAGGTGCAAACCATCATTGGAATATTCTCTCTTCATTTTACCGTCTTTATCAGCAAATAGAGGGAATAAATTAATCCATGTTACGTGATGTTTTTTTGCAATTTTTTCGAGTTGTTTATTAGTATCAATAAATACTTGTTCTGTTCCTTTCAATGCTTTATATCTACCAAAATCATTGTTAATAGGCAACATTCCTTGAAGGTAAATTTTAGTTGAAGGAGAACCTTTTATAATACGAACTATCAACTTTTCAAACGCACAAGCAATGCTATCGGCAGAAATATTATGAGAAATATCATTTGCCCCCGACATAAGAAAAATCTTTTGTGGCTTACCTTTAATAACATTATCTATTCTATCGGCAACACCTTGAATAACATCGGAAGATATGCCTCTATTTTTGACATTTGGATTATTAAAAAGTTCATGCCATTCACAACCGTTAGTCAAGCTATTTCCAACGAAAACAATATCGTTACATGAAATAGGTAACACTTCAAATAAAGAACTCCGCTGGTAATAAAATTCATTATATTGATATTTATCGGCAGCTGAAACCATTGTAATACTACATACGGCTAATGCCCCAGCAATAAGATTTTTAATTGCAGTCATGATTAATATAAATTACTTATCGTTTTGTTTTCTATATGCGTCAACGGCACTTTTTACCGAGCCATGAAGAAGAAGAAGTCGCTTAGATTCCTCATAAGGTAAATTTAATTCTTCAATAATCATACGCGTACCTCTATCTACAAGCTTCGCGTTAGATAATTGCATATTTACCATTTTATTGCCTTTGACACGTCCCATTTGAATCATTACCGAAGTAGTAATCATATTGCAAATCATCTTTTGTCCTGTACCCGATTTCATGCGAGAACTACCCGTAACGTATTCCGAGCCAACTACCATTTCAATTGCAATATCAGCAGCTTGTCCCATAGGAGAATCGGGATTACTTGAAATCGACGCAGTGAGAATACCGTGAGCCTTAGCCTCGTTAATAGCGCCAATAACATAGGGTGTGGTACCCGATGCAGCAATTCCAATTACGGTATCTTTATCATTAATGTTGAATTTAGAGAGGTCAAGCCAACCCTGTTTTGTATTGTCTTCAGCATTCTCAACAGGATTGCGCAGAGCTATGTCACCACCAGCAATAAGTCCAATAACCCATGAAGGGTCCATGCCAAATGTAGGAGGAATTTCAGAAGCATCAAGCACGCCAAGACGGCCAGAAGTTCCAGCGCCCATATAAAATATACGACCACCTTTCTTCATTCTTTCAACAATCTTAGTAACTAATTTCTCAATCTGAGGGATAGCTTTTTCGACTGCTAAAGCAACTTTTTTATCTTCATTATTAATATCAGTAAGTATTTCTAATACTGATTTTTTTTCTAAGTCATTATATAATGACGGCTGTTCACTTATTTTTACGAATGCCATAATAGTCTATTATTTTGTTATTATTACAAATTAGAATGATATTTAATCAATCCCTCCATAGGACTTTTAATTATAATTCCAATCTTAACATCGATAGCTGAAGCTGCCTCTTGTAGGACATCTTTATAGTATATAGCTATAGAACCTACAAAATTCACTGGTAGTGATTTATAGTTTTTATAATTTGCTACATTTCTAATGAAGAACGCCTTAAAAGCATTGAGTACCAATCGATGGATTGCTGGTTCCTCGATATTTTGTATTAAAAATGGTGATATTGATGCCAAGAATCGATTAGCATAAGGTTGCTTATAAATGCGTTCGATAATTTTTTGGCGATCAAGCTCATTTTCTTTAAGGAATTTTTCGCATAAAGATTCAGGAAGTTGATTTTTGAGGACATCGCCTATGAGTAATTTACCTAAAACGGCACCGCTACCCTCGTCACCAAGTATATAACCAAGTGGCGAAACGTTATCTACAATATTTTTTCCATCGTAATAACAAGAATTAGAGCCAGTGCCTAAGATGCAGGCAATTCCCGACTTGTCGCCACAAAGGGCACGAGCTGCGGCAAGTAAATCGCTATGCACCTCAATTTTTTTAGCAGGGATATGACGAAATATTGCACGGCGAACGTTTGCGCATATATGCTCAAAAAGGCAACCTGCACCGTAATAATACACTTCATCAATGTTCATTCCTTTGATTTGAGGAACCAATTCTTTTTCAATGTTTGCGCTCATTTCTTCTTCGGTCATCAGCATGGCATTCATGCCACATGTAAAGATTTGAGTTACAACTTCTTTTCCATTTAGTACACACCAATCAATTTTGGTAGAGCCACAATCTGCTATTAGTATCATATCTTAATATAAATTTTTTTCTTGTATAATATATATCCTATTGACCAGTTAAGGGCAATAAACAGTAACGCATATATGAGCGATGCAAATGTTTCATCGCCAACCATTGGAATTAATACATTTTGATAAATCGTATTCTTTATTGTTAAGCCATCGGTTCCGGGAACTCTTATGCTACCAAATAATATGCCAAGTACAGCGCCAAGTACATACATAAATAGTGGATTAATACCAAAAGCCTCAAAGAATCGGCACCATGCCTTATATCCCTTAATATCGATAATCCATATCAATAGTCCTAATAGGCTTGCAGCAAGTCCACATGTAGTAAGTACAAATGTTGGCGACCATATTTTTTTATTCATAGGTAGCCCATAGCTCAATAGGAATCCCGAAAATGTGAGTATCACACCTATAATAAATAGATTAGTAATACGCTCATAATTATCTTTAGTTGACATTAATTTTATACCGCAAAGGAAGCCAATTAATACATGTGCAATAGATGGTAGAGTACTTAGAAAACCTTCGGGGTCAAACTTTAATGTAACATCATTAACAGTATCAGAATACATGTGATTAGCGCCAAGCACCGAGTGGTCAACTATTGAAATGATATTAGTATCCGAAAATTCATATCCATTTCCAAATATCAGTAATATAGAATATACTACGAGAATCCCAGCGATAGTCCACGATAAATATTTATGATTTATAGTTATTGCAATAATTGATGCAGCACCATAGCACAACGCAAGACGAGGCATTACACCGAGAGCTCTTATCGTATCAAAACTGTTTGCAGCATCAAGTACCATTGCCCATAATGGGAGCTGAGTCTCTGGATTCATAATAGAACCAGCAAGTCCATAACAGAATCGACTGAACCAAGCAATACCAAGACCGATTGCAAATATTATAATAGTACGCTTTAATATTTTCCAAATTAAGTCTTTAGAAGGCTTAAACTCATATTTACGCAATGAAATGTAGGTAGAAATACCCATTATAAACATGAAGAAAGGGAACACTAAGTCGGTAGGAGTCAACCCATTCCAACTTGCATGTTCAAGAGGTGCAAAAATATGCCCCCAAGACCCAGGATTGTTCACGAGAATCATTCCAGCAATCGTGATACCACGAAGGATATCAAGCGCAAGGAGTCTATTAGAAGGTTGTTTTACAGTCATTTTTATTATTTAATTGTTTTAGATTTTGTACATTCATCTACAAGATATACTATCGATTGATATGGTATTCCTGAATTTGTTGATAATCCTATTTCACAAGTACGGCTGTTTGAGAATCCACGTTTTACGTGAGCCGCTTCGAGTTGTGGCTTTAATTTTCTTAAAGCATATTTATTCACTTCGGGGTGAGTAAATCCTTTATCGCCAGCGAAGCCACAGCACCCTACCCCTTCAGGGATTGTTACATTTGTAGAGCACAAGCGTGCGAGTTTAATAATTTTATCATCAAGTCCCATGCGACGTGTTGAGCACGTAACATGTACTGCCACAGGCTCATGGGTTTGAGTAAAGATAAGATTATCAATCAAGAAATCGTGAATAAATTCGGCAGGCTCATATAATTTCACCTTTGTCATCACCTCACGCATACGGTGTAAGCATGGGCTTTGATCACAAAGGACAGGATATTTCCCATTTTGAGATGCTTTATATAAAGATTCTTCAAGTTCAGCTGATTTGCGGTTTGCTATTTCTGGCATTCCTTTGCTTTCCCAAATAGTACCACAGCACATATTACTCATGCCTTCGGGAAATATTACTTCATACCCACCCTTTGCAAGGAATTGCACCATTTTATCGACCAAACTTTCTTTTATTGGCGAATTTTTAGAAACGCCCATTGTCTGATTTATGCAACTTGGGAAGTATACGACTTTTTTAACAGATTCTTTTACTTGTTGCTTGTGAGGATAATACGCTTTAGGCATAGCAGGAGTCCATAAAGGGATACCCGCTTTGTGCAATTCATTACCTATTGCAGAAACGCCACTATCGCCTACCACACTTTGTGCAACAGAAGCGATAGAAAGGACAGGACGCAATGCACTCTTCACTAATGAGAAATTATTAGCAACGACATCGCCAAGTTTATATCCAAAACTACCATTTGGGAGCTTTGATGCACGAATGTCATGAATAAGTTCTCCCGTATTAATTTTCATTGGGCACGATGTACTACATAGTCCATCACCTGCACAAGTGGCATTGCCATAATATTTAAATTGGCTTTCAAGACGAGCAAGTCGTTGTGGGTCTTCTCCAGTATCCTTTAATCGCGTTATTTCTCGCTGAATAACAATGCGTTGACGCGAAGATATAGAGAATCCACATGTTACACAATTTACTTCGCAAAAGCCACATTCGATGCACTTATCAACATGTTCGTTAGTAAGAGGCATCGGTTTAAATCCTTTAATGAAACATTCGGGGTCATCATTAAAAATGACACCAGGATTAAGCAAATTCTTAGGGTCAAAGAGAGTTTTAATCTCTTTCATAAGTTCAAATGCCTTTTCTCCCCATTCTTTTACGACAAAAGGAGCCATATTGCGCCCAGTTCCATGCTCTGCTTTTAGCGAGCCATCATATTTATCAACGACAAGTCGCTCAACCTCAAGCATTAGATTACGATATTTATCAACTTCTTCTTGAGTATTGAATGACTGTGCTATTATGAAATGATAGTTTCCTTCGAGGGCATGTCCATATATGCAAGCATCGTCATAGCCATGCTTTTCGAGCATTTCTTGGAGCTCAACAGTAGCGTCAGGAAGGTCTTTAATGTGAAATGCAATATCTTCGATAAGCACGGTAGTACCAGGCTTACGCGTTGCCCCC
>JAVWYO010000049.1:0-13920 GCA_036661515.1 Muribaculaceae bacterium
GGATTAAACGGACGTTGGACAATAGTATCATCTAATCCTCGCACAATATGCGATACTGGTCACAATGTTGGCGGAATTACTTATATTGCAAATCAATTGAAATCAGAACAATACAAAACCCTTAGAATGGTTATTGGATTTGTCAATGATAAAGATATAACCCACATTCTTGACTTGCTACCAAAAGATGCAACATATTATTTCACACAAGCTGCTATTCCAAGAGCTTTAAATAGTGATGAGTTAATGACAATTGCATCACATAAAGGGCTTGTCGGGGCATGCTATTGTTGCGTAAAAGAGGCATATTATGCCTCACTAAAAGAGGCATCAAAAGATGATATTATATTTATAGGTGGTAGCACATTTATAGTCGCCGATTTTATAGCTTTACTCAATCACGGCAAGCTATAACTTCAATTTCAACTAATGCTTGTTTAGGTAATTCCTTAACAGCAAATGCTGAACGAGCAGGAAATGGCGATTTAAATTCAGAAGCATACACTTCATTCATTTCTGAAAATAGCGACATTTCGGCAAGGACTACCGTACTCTTAACAACATTATCAAGGCTAAGTCCAGCTTCAGCTAATATTATTTTTATATTAGCTAAGGCTTGTTTAGTTTGTGCTGCTACACCAATTGGCATCAATCCCGTTTCGGCATTTATTGGTAATTGCCCCGATACAAATATCATATTTCCCATTTCAATAGCTGCACTATATGGACCAACAGCTATTGGCAACTTATTTGATGTTATTTCCTTCTTCATTATTTATTAAAGCGTATAATTTTATGACTAATTTTTATTTCTTTTAATTCAATTGGAATGTCCTTTACTTCTACACAATCACGTAATGAATATGCTTTTTCTGTAAGATTATTTGTTATCTGCAAAGCAGCCTCAAATTCATTACTAAATCGCGGTATAAAATTTGATTTCCCAAGTGAGCGTAATTTTCTATAAACATACCCTACCGTTATCATATTAATATCAACAGCAGGTTGAAAAGCATATTCGGTATCATTCTTCGTTATAGTTGTCGAAAGTATTCCAGAGTCGCACAATCTATCAACTACCGAATTTACTAAGCGTATGGGGATAGAATATGCTTCCGAAATTTCGGCTTTAGTATATGGAATTTGTGCTTTTTCAAATCGTTTAATAATTATTGCCAATATTATTATCGTTATTTCATCTTGATAACGTTGCGATATTTCATCTATGTTATCACTAAAGTTAAATTGAAATATATTTTGCGAGGAATATGTGAGTACAACACCCGAAAGACATATTAACCATGTCAATTGGAGCCATATCAATAATAATGGTAAGAAAGCAAAACTTCCATATATAGCATTGTATTTTGATACATATATTTGCCCTGCTACAAATAGCAACTGTATTATTTGGAAAGCAGTTCCGCATAAGATTCCTGATATAAAAGCATACTTAAATTTTACTTTTGCATAAGGTATAAGCATAAACGTTCCCGTGAAAAACAGCCAAGTTAACACAAATGGAGCGATATCGAGTATCGTAGCAACAACTGGAGTAAGGAAATTTAATCGTTCGGTACTCTCTACGATTGCCGACATGAATATTGAAATACCACTCGCACACACCATAAGAATAGGCAACATTATAAATATAACTGTATAGTCAGTTATTTTACGATATATTGAGCGCCCTTTCTTTACGCCCCAAACATGATTAAAGGCATCTTCTACATTACTCATAAGGCTTATGAGTGTCCACAAGAGGAATACTATTCCAATACCTAAGAATAAGCCTTGCGATGATTGGGCAAGATAAGAATCGACAAATGATAATGCTGTCTTGAGTGCTTCGGTCTGCGATGGGAGATATTTAAATAACTCTGATTGTAGTAATTTACTAAAACCAAAGCCACGACCTATTGCAAATATTAGTGCAAGTGCTGGAACTATTGCCAACAGGGTGCTATACGTGAGTGCACACGACTTTAATTGAAGATTTTTATCGAGAAATGAACGTACTGATAAGTTAATAGTTTTTATTAGGTTTACTATCCACGTGCTTTTAGTTTCATTCCACACATCACAAATACAATACTCATAGATGTTGATTGCCTTTATTTTAAAGGCAATAATCCATTTTTGTATTGATTGTTTTTCCTGCACGATATTCATTCGTTTAATTAAAAAAAAGACAGTGCAACTATAAGCCGGGTTATGTCGTAAAAACACATGAATGCTCGAAAGTATTAATATGTATTACGGTCTGTCATTTATCTGAGCATTATGTTGCCATAACACTTTAGCAGCCTACCCCTCGGCAGTGGACGAGTAGCCCTTAAATGCCGATATACTTGACCTTGCAACTCATAAGGCATGCGGCATGCGATGTTGCCATTGCACCCGGTGAGCTTTTACCTCGCCTTTTCACCCTTACCGCTATGCGGCGGTTATTTTCTGTCACACTACTCTACCATTACTGATAGCTTCCCGTTAGGAAGTATGATACTCTTTGTTGCCCGGACTTTCCTCTCGCCATTTTTTCGTAGCGAGCGACAAACCATTGCGCTGTCTATATATGCAAAGATATTAAGTTTAGTTCAATAATCATCGATTATTAGGTATAAAAGTACATTACTTTATATTAAGGACTTCAATTATTATTTCAAATAATTGATCTTTGTTTATTGGCTTTGCTATAAATTTAGAGCAACCAGCCTCAAGCGCCTTCTCTTTATCTTGATCAAATACATTGGCTGTGAGAGCTATTATTGGCACGTTGGCATCAAATTCACGTATTTTATGTGTGGCTTCGAGCCCATCAAGAATAGGCATCTTTATATCCATAAAGATTATATCAAATTTTTCGGCTTTAGCCATATCGATAGCTTCCTGTCCATTATTAGCTCTTAAGACACGATATCCTTTTAACAATGCGCTTATCAACACATAATTACTCTCATTATCTTCAGCAACAAGTACACTGAGCGTTATTGCTTTTGATACAGAATCTGTGTTTTTATTACATTCTTTTTGTAGCTCATCGTTATGCGATTTCAGTGGTTCTGTAGAAATTGCTGCTTCGCATGGCAACCATGCCCAGAAGTATGACCCCTTTCCTTCAGTAGATGTAACGCCTATTTTTCCACCTTGTGCATCAACAATTGCCTTAGCGATTGCCATTCCGAGCCCAGTACCTTGTGCAAAATTATCCAATTTATAGAAACGCTCAAAAACTTTATCCATTTTTTCTACTGAAATACCAATACCAGTATCTTCACAATATAGCTTTACTCCACCATCTTCATATATATATCCCATCTTAATATATCCTGTGGGCGTAAACTTAAACGCATTAGTTACAAAATTAGTAATGATTTGAGTAACGCGGTTAGAATCAAGTGATACTTCACAAACGGTATAAGGGTTCTCACAATTAAACGTTACATCAACATTATTATATCGTTGTTGTAATGTGGAAAATATTTGATTGAATTTATCTGATAAATCATATTTCTCTGGACGAAGTTCTATCATTCCAGATTCTATTTTTGATAAATCAAGAATATCACCTATAAGCCTTAATAACAAATCACTATTTGTATTTATTATATTCCAAAATTGCGTTTTTTCATCTATATTATCTGAATCTTTCAATAATTCAGAAAAGCCAACTATTGCATTCAAGGGGGTGCGTATTTCATGACTCATATTTGCTAAAAATGCCGATTTCAATTTATCAGATTCTTCTGCTTCCTCTTTTGCTTTTATCAAGGCTCGACGTTGATCTTTAAGAACATCTTTTTGTGTCTTTAATATTTTTGTAACTTTTTTATTTCTTATATATAATATAATTGATATAATGAGTGCAGCAAGTACGATCAAAATCACAGAAGAACCAAAGATAATGTACTGTTTATATTTCTCTAATTTTATATCATTGACACTTCTTATAATACTATCCTTAGGTATTTGAAATTGATTTACGCCATATTCTTCCATCTTTTCCTTACTAAACACATAATTGTTCTTAGTAAAAGAGAATACATCGTCATCAACTAATCCGTTGTCATAATTATATATATCATCTAATATAGTATCAATATTTACTTTATAATCAGGTATATACCCTCCTACTGCAATAGAGCCAATTCCTACTCCTGTAAGTGAAAATACTGGTATTTTCATATTTTCAGGCATTAACTTTTTAATAGAACTCTGGATAAAAAATGTTCCATCATTGTCAACTCTCCATGTCCCAACAAGTATTGCAGTATTATTTGGAAGTCTTGCTATTTGCTTTTCAATATTACTACTACTAAATTTTCGACCATCAAGTAGCGTAAGTTTTGTATCAGGGAATTTATTAGCCATCACCTCTTTTACTTGTGCTTGAAGTGATACTCCACCATAAGTATTATCGCTTAAAAAAGCTATATTGGTTATACTCGGATATAGTTGTTTTATCAATTTTATATTCTTATCAATATCATATCTATTCATTGATGCACCTACATGCCCCCTGTGAATGGCATATTCACGAGTATTGACACTCATTGGATTCCAATTATCGAAATCAATAGTGTCTTCGGGTAATATAAGCCCCATTTCACTGATATAACACCCAAAAAATGGTATGTTAGGAATCTCTTTAAGTCCTAAATAAGTTCCCCATGCCTCTTGACCTAATAATATGATACCTCTTAAATTTCTATTTTTGTACTTATCTAATACATCGTTTATCATCTTACCCCAATCGGCACATTCATTCAGCCCTCTAAATCCCATGTTTTGGAGTTCAAACTCATATTCAGCATGTTTGTCCTTCAAGCGCTCAAAATCACTAAGGAAATCAGTTACTCGCTTTGAGTCGGAGGTGTATGACGTAATGATTAGCACAATCTTTTCTTGCTGCTTGCCAACTATTGGCAAAGCAATACCTATGCTAAAAATAAATAGTAGCATAAACCTTATTCCTGTTAAGAATTTATTATGTTTTAATGATAAGAACATTTTAGCAATAACCTTATTTATTAATATTTTATTCGCAATCCAACTGTCCAAGTAGTTCCTGTTCCATACCACACATACGAAGTCTCTCTATTATGGTCTACCCCATCAGCAGCTTCACTTATATAGTGATTATTCAACAAATTATTTACGTTAATATATAGTTGAGAAGTCACAGGCCCAATCTTTAATGCATAATTAGCATTTAAATCCACTGTACAATATGCAGGAAGTTTCCATGAATCGCCTCTATATTTATCATTTGTACGTTCATCTGGACGAAAATCAGCATATAAACGTCCATAGAAATTACCATCAACACCAATATTGAAGTTCTCAAATAAATTATACGTCAGTCCAAGTGCAGCACTCGTTTGTGGAACATTACCTACATGCGTATCTTTTATATAAGCATTATAGTCCCCTATATGTTTCCCAGTTTCATCATAATATGAAAAAGACACATCATCAATCCATTTCCAATCTCCGATAGAGAAATACCCCGACGCTTTAAGCTGTGGTATCGGGCGATATGAGACTTCAAGTTCGAGTCCTTTGTGCAAAGCATCAAGATTTGGAATACATGCCTTAGGTCCATTCCAAGCGCCAATAGGCTTGGTCGTGCTTTTATCCATCCATCGGGTGTAATATGCACTGAAAAGCACGTCCCATTCATTTGTGTGTAATCCATATCCTAATTCTAATGAGGTAATCTTCTCACATTTAGGATTCGCGATAGGCGTATTTGAATTATAAATATTTTCAAACATTGGTGCCTTAGTTACATATCCTGCATTTAAGTAAACCTTATGAATGTCTCCGAGTTTCACATTAAGTCCTCCCTTAACGCTAATTGGCACAAAATGTCTCCATTCAGTCCTCACATTAGACTCTGGAAATGACTCTTGTTTAGAATATTTCCCATACTTTCCTGGATCATATCGTTGATACATCTGATCATTAATTGAAAATGAAACGAAGCTATTGTATCGACCCTTTGTGTATTGTAATTGCCCGAAAGCTCCGAGCCAACCTATGTAACTTGTGTAATCTTGTGCCACTTTATCTCCTACATGCAATTCCTTTGCGGGGTCACGCCAAGCAAGATTTTTATCAATATAATATTTCCCTCCAAGTAGGTCAGATATTTCATCGTAATGATAGCCAACGTAATAACGTCCATCGACACCTGCCGTTACACTAAGTCCATTATTTAAATCCTTTACATAGGTTGATAGTAAGCCATACCAATTATGCGAATTTGTTCCCATTGTGAATACTGCCGAAGAACCTGTGGCTGAATTACGATTGCCAGTCATAACAGGAGCATAGTCAATGAGTCCATCGGGAGTTAAATCAGTATTTGCATTAGGCTTTCCATTACGAAAATTATATTGAAGCCTATTTGCATCGGCTCCTACAACCTTACGCCCACCACCACTTGCAAACGAGGCGTATAAAACGGTTGATAATGATGAACTTGCATCAATAGTCCAATAATGATTTAGTGCAAGTTGAGGTTTATGATACTCATTATAACCACTATAAGTGGGTGTTATCTCACCATTTATATATCCATAAGATGTATTCATCTTTATACCATCACGATTATTTTCATAATCTTCTATACTTTGTTTGTTACTTCGCCTATTGTGCCATTGAGGTGCGCCAAACACTGTAAACATCAATCTATGATTATATCCAAAACGCTTTGATAAACTAAAGAAATAACTCCATGCCTCAAAATTTGTAGCATTTACATATCCATTTCCAGTAGTTCTTGTACCAATAAAGGATGCAGCCCAACCATTTTTCGTTTCTCCAGTTGATAAACTTATTCCCATCTTTTGATAATTATCATTACCAAGTCCATAATATAACCAGCCTTCGGGCTTCTGTGATGTGCCTTGTGTAAGTATATTTATTGTCCCTCCCACTGAGTATAGTCCAAGTTTTGATAGCCCTATTCCGCGTTGCACTTGTATCGTCCGTGCTACATCAGATAACCCACACCAATTCGACCAATAGACTGCGCCATTTTCAACGCCATTAACAGGAACGCCATTTATCAGTAATGCTATATTATCGGAACTAAATCCACGCAATGTTATTCGTGAATCACCAAATCCACCACCCTGTTTTGACGCATATATTGATGGCGTTGATTTCAGTATTTCAGGAAACTCTTGATTACTCAACTTTGTAGTAATATCTATTGATGAGACATTGGATATTGCAACTGGCTCATTAAAACGGTCTTTTGAAAAAGAAGACAGTATTTGAACTTCTTTTAATTGAACGCCATCTATCGAATCATTGTCTATTTTACGTTGAGCACTTATAGTATCAATACTTATAATTGAAATTAAAATAAAGGCTATAATACTTCTCAAAAGACTAAAACGAAATAATGCAATAAAATTCATATAAGTGTTTTTGTTATTTTAATAAAGCTATTTAGCACCGCAGATTTACGACAAAAATAATCATTTTTTTGTCATTGAACTATTTTTGCGTATTTTTTTCGTATCGATGTATTTTAGCTAATGCTCCAAATGTTTTTTAATAGCACTTCTTAATATTTACTAATTTAATTACACCGCTATTAAATTAATTTAAATTACAGTGTATATGTATACAACGAGTGAAATTTTAATCTACTTTTGCCGTAGTATATAAAGTTAAAATTAACTGTTTAAATTATTAATTACTTCTATATTTAACATTATAAAAATATGAAAAATTACAGAAAATTAGTTCTCTTAGTATTAGGTGCATCTATCTTTGGATCTGCATTGACTATTATGGCTACTACGGCTTTGCGACAAGATGATGAAATATGTGGTAATAATGCCACCCAATCCGATAATTTCATTCGCACATCGCAAGTTGCTACACGCAATCCCGATTTTACAGTAGCCGCTGAAAGCACAATAAATGCCGTCGTTAGTATTAAAAGTTTTGTTACGCCACGTCAGCGTCAATCTATGCAAGGTGGATTCATGGACCCCTTTGAATTTTTCTTTGGACCAGGTTTTGGTGGCGGAAATGGACAATCTACTCCTCAACAGCCTCAGCAACAACAAAAACCACAACAGTCGGGTCTTGGGTCTGGTGTCATTATATCTGAAGATGGATATATTGTCACAAATAACCACGTCGTTGATGGTGCCGAGAAACTCGAAATAACACTTAATGATAATCGCACATTCAACGCTAAAGTTATTGGTACTGACGCAACAACCGATATTGCACTTATTAAAATCGAAGCAAAAAAACTACCAACTGTAACTTTTGGCGACTCTGATGGACTTAGAATTGGAGAATGGGTACTCGCCGTTGGCAACCCTTTTGGCTTCACATCAACTGTCACAGCTGGTATTGTAAGTGCAAAAGCTCGTAGCATCAGTTCGGCAACTCACGGTCGACCTATCGGTATCGAATCATTTATTCAGACAGATGCTGCTGTCAATCCTGGTAATAGTGGTGGCGCATTAGTTAACATCGACGGCCTTTTAGTTGGAATAAACACTGCCATTTATTCTCAAACTGGTAACTATGCTGGTTATTCTTTTGCAATTCCATCATCGATTGTAAAAAAAGTAATTACCGACATCAAGCAATATGGAGCTGTGCAACGTGCCGTACTTGGAATTTCATTCTCTGAGTTAACGTCTGATATAGCAAAAGAAAAAGGTATTACCGCTGTAAACGAAGGCATTTATGTAGGCAAAATTACAGATCGAAGTGCTGCTATGGAAGCAGGACTTAAAGAGGGTGACGTAATTACTCGAATAAATGACGTTGCTATTAAAAATAGCGGAACGATGCAAGAACAAATGAGTAAATTCCGTCCGGGCGATAAAATTAATGTAACATATATCCGCGATAATAAATCACACTCTGTAAACATTGTACTTCGCAACAATCAAGGAGATACAAGCGTTACTAAATCGGCCGATTTACTAAACTTAGGTTGTGCTTTCAAAGAATTAGATGCTACCAAAAAATCTGAGTTGCAAATTTCTCAAGGACTCGAAGTCGTAGGGATTAAAGATGGTAGATTTAAAAATGCAGGTATCAAAAATGGATTTGTTATAACCGACATAAACAACGTTCCAGTTTCTACAAGAGAAGACGTAGAAAAAATATTTAAAGCCATAATGGCCGACAATCAAAGCGACAAAGTAATGTTTATAACAGGCATGTACCCAACTGGTAGAAAAGTATATTACGCAGTAGATTTAGCTGAATAATTTATTCTGAAACAAAATTTAAAGGCATCTCTCAATTTGTGAAAGATGCCTTTACTTTCCTTCAAAAGCTACGGTGTTTCAGTTAAAACTATAATAAAATTTCAACATCACTAATAATTATCACTAAACTCACTTAAAATGCAATGCTTGTTGAAATAAAAACCATTACCATTACGTTATTATTAAATTACATCGATATATGCAAAAATAATGAGTAGAATCTTGGAAATTACACACAAATTCGCTATCTTTGCACATTAAAATTTCTTAATTAGAAATGAGACAATTAAAGATTACAAAATCAATCACTAATCGCGAAAGCGCATCTCTTGACAAGTATCTGCAAGAAATCGGGCGTGAAGACCTTATTACCGTTGAGGAAGAGGTAGAATTAGCTCAAGCCATCAGAAAAGGAGATCATGCTGCATTAGAGAAACTTACTCGTGCAAATTTACGCTTCGTCGTTTCTGTTGCAAAACAGTATCAGAACCAAGGATTAAGTCTCCCCGACCTTATTAATGAAGGGAACTTAGGTCTGATCAAAGCAGCTCAGAAATTTGACGAAACTCGTGGGTTCAAGTTTATATCTTACGCAGTATGGTGGATTCGTCAATCCATTCTTCAGGCTTTGGCTGAACAATCACGTATCGTGAGATTGCCACTTAATCAAGTGGGTTCGCTCAACAAGATTAGTAAAGCTCTTTCTAAGTTTGAACAGGAAAATGAGCGTCGTCCTTCACCTGAAGAACTCGCCGAGCAATTAGACATTCCCGTTGACAAGATTTCTGATACTCTTAAAGTATCAGGTCGCCACATATCTGTGGACGCACCATTTGTCGAAGGCGAGGATAATAGTCTTCTCGACGTTTTAACTAACGACGACTCTCCATTGGCTGACTTTGGATTAAATCAAGAATCGCTATCTAAAGAGGTTGACAGAGCATTAAATCAACTGCATGATCGTGAAAGAGACATCTTAAAGATGTTCTTTGGTATCGGTTGTCAGGAGATGACCCTCGAAGAGATTGGTTCGAAATTTGATCTCACACGAGAACGTGTGCGTCAAATCAAAGAGAAGGCAATACGCCGGCTTAAAGGTCAAAAAAGCCACCTGCTAAAGACTTACTTAGGAGACTAAAATTCTAAGACATATTCAATTATTACACTTACGGCTAAGGAAACCCCTTAGCCGTATTTTAATTAAAAATTTAGCCACATCTTAAATGCAGTAATTTTCTCTTTACTAATAGTAATGCCATCTTTATTCGATGGCTTTAAGTGAACTATAACTTTACCATTAAAATATGGCTCAATTCGCTTTACAGCCGTTATACATAGCAGTATTTGCCGATTTGCACGGAAAAATTGATCAGGATCAAGTTGCTCGCTAAGTCTATCTAACGATAAATCAACGATATGTTCATTGCATGCGTGTGTAACAGCAAATGTAACTTTATTTTCACTATAAAAGTAGGCTATATCTGAAACTGGCAACATCAATGACTGATTTACACCAGTAATTAAAAAACGCGTGCGAAATTGCTTGTCTGAGGGTTTTAAACTCTCCAATATATTATCAAGATAATTATCTTCAATTTTCTTTGAAGTAAGAGATTCAAATTTCAATATAGCTTCCAATAAACGGCTCTCGCCTATTGGCTTGAGAATATAATCTATACTATTGACACTAAATGCTCTTATGGCATATTGGTCATATGCTGTGGTAAAAATTATAACCGACGTGGGTACTGCCTGTGATAAGAAATCAAAGGAGTTACCATCAGAGAGATGAATATCAAGAAATATTAGGTCGGGGTGAACGTTGTGTGCAAACCAGTTTACTGCATCTTCTACAACGCCAGGCAACACGCTAATATCCCAATCAGGACGTAGACGAGCTACCATTGTACTCAGCAATCGAGCTGCGGGAATTTCATCTTCTATAATTGCAACATGTAACTTATTCATATAGCAATGGAATTTTAACCATAAATAATTCGTCAGTATCAACAATTTCAATCTCGCGTCCTAAAATAAGAGAGCACCTATTATTAAGATTTTCAAGACCTATCCCCGATTTCAAGACATCTTTTTTCAGATTAATTGTATTACTTACAACCAACGTATCCTTATCAATGGTAATATTTATTTTCATAGGAGCATTAATGGTGATAGTGTTATGTTTTACAACATTTTCAAAAAGCAACTGTAATGTTAACGGAGGTAGCTGGCTCTCTAAATAATCGGCTGGTATCTGAGCATTCCATTTAATGCAATCACCAAGTCTTACAGAATGTAAAAACAAATATGACTTTACAAATTCTAATTCGTCGGACAATGTAACAAGCGGTTTGTCTTGGCATTGAAGAACATAACGATACACATCAGATAAGTTTCGCGTAAATATGACAGCATTTTTTGGCTCATATTCAATTTCAGCTATCAACGTATTAAGACTATTGAATAAAAAATGTGGATTTAGCTGATTTTGTAATGCTGTGTAACGAGCTGTATTATTTTCTTGTATAAGTTGTGCCGATTCTCGTTGCAATTTTAGAGAATTTTGAATAGATTTATTTGCCATTAGTAATCCTAAAATTACCAATTCAACGAGCCACACAATAATTAAAATGCGTATTCCTCCATTAGGAAATGTAAAAGGATACTCTGAGCCTACAAGCAATTTAGCAGCTACAAGTAACCAATAATTAAGTAACAAAAATAAAAATGCTACAAGAGCATATATAGCCACCATTTTCCATCGGCGTGTGAGATAAAGTGCATATTGATTATTAATCCAGGCACTTAGATGAATTGTCACATAGCCCAATATATTAAATGCAATGATAAAAAATAGTGCTGCATTTATTGAATCAAATGCAGTACTATCTGGAAAATTAGTATAATTAATGAGCAACAGATAAGAGAATAGCCCTAAACCTGAGAACACCACTAAATATAAAATATTATTTATTTTTGCATCCATAGTTAGTGCAAATATACTTAATTTTATTGATTGTTATATTGATTTAGTGCTTTCATCACCTCTGCATAATGACCTTGTGCTGCAACCTTTGCTTGTACATAATTTATCTGCGAGGTTTGTCGATATGTCTGTGCATCAATAACTTCGAGTATAGATATTTTACCTTCACTATATCGTTCCAACGCTTTTTGTTCATTCTCCTTTGCCTTTCCAAGCGAAGAAAGAGATAAATCTACCCTTTGTATAGCTTGTGATAATGCTACACGAGATGTTTGAATTTCAAGATTAATATTATCCTCTACTTGATGCAGGTTATCGGTAGCAATCTCTATTTGATGTTTAGATGCTCGTTTCCTACTGTTTCGCTTTCCCCACTCAAATATTGGTATCGAAAGTTTAGCATATATGGCATAATTAAAATCTAAGTCTTTATCAAAGTTATAGCCTGGTGATGAGTAATTTCCCTCAGCTCCAACATAAAATTGTGGCTTATATTGCGCATCATTTAGCTTCAATGTGCTTTGTGCAATTTTAATATTACTTTGTGCCATAGATAGTTCTGCTCGTTCTGGAACAGTATTAATCACAATATCTGTTTCTTTCAATATTGGTATTGACTCATCAATCTTAGTCGCATATCCTATTTCTACACCTATCAATGAATTCAATGCCATACGACTAACCTCCATATTGCTTTTCGCTTGAAGTAATTGATATTGCGCCTCGTTTAATTTTACTTCAGCCATCAATAATTCTTGTGGGTCAACTAATCCCACTTCTACACGCTCCTTAATAGTCTGCACAAGCGAGGATATTGAATTATGAAAATCATTGGCAATTCCTACCATCTCCTTTCTTGCTACCGTATTCCAATATTGAATATCTGTTTGAAAACACACCTCCGACATCACTACATCGGCACTCGCATTTGCATGTGTTTGTTGCAATTTCGCAATCCTAATAGATTCAGTCAAGCGCCCACCAGTATATATTGGTTGTTGCAATGATAATGACGCTCCATAATTAAGAGATCTACCTTTAAATGACAGTGGCGTGTCAAGCGCTGGTATATTTAAATTTAGCTCCATAGGATTACCTGTATATTGAAAATTTGCGCCTGCCGAAAACTTTGGCTTAAGATCAGCACGTGCCATATTTTCAAACTCCATACTCACCGCAATATTTTTCTGCGCAGCCTTCAAGTTATGGTTATATTCTACTGCCATTACTCTATATTCTTCAAGTAATAAACTTTGTTGTTGCCCACGCGCTGGGACAAAACATATCGATATAACTGCTATTAAAATTATATTTTTCATTTCCGTTTTTCTTTTACTTTATAAAACATAGCATAAAGGGCTGGCGTTACAAATAGTGTAAGCCCTGTCGCAAATGTTAAACCAAAAATTATGGTAGCTGCCATTCCTCCAAACGCTACATCAAAAAGCAAAGGAACCATACCAAATATCGTCGTTGTAGCTGCCATTAACACAGGGCGCGTCCTTGAAACTGTTGCTTCAATTATTGAGTTATAAAGTCCTATGCCACTGCGATGTTGTACATTAATCTCATCTATTAGTACAATCACATTTTTTATTATCATACCAAGCAGCCCAAGCCAACCAGCAATAGGGAAAAATCCAAATTCAAAACCTGTAAGTAGCAATCCTA
>JAVWYO010000050.1:0-13858 GCA_036661515.1 Muribaculaceae bacterium
TCTGGTCCCCGCCACTTAATAAGGTTTTAACTTACAAGTTAGAGCCTTTTTTTATGTCCAATAATATATTATCTTTGTGACATTGTGAATAACTTATTTTGAATAATAATGGATGAACTAATATATAATGCTATCGATTTGCTAAAGGCAATGATTGCGATTCCTTCAATAAGTAGAGATGAAGATAAAGTTGCCAACCTTATTGAGGCCTCTATTAATAGCGCGGGATACAAAGCTATGCGTCAGGGGAATAATGTGTGGTGCTTCGGTAATGATTTTTCTCCATTACGTCCTTCAATCCTTTTAAATTCGCATATCGACACCGTTAAACCTGTTGATGCTTGGACTTATAACCCATACGCCGCCACTGAAATTGACGATAAAATATTGGGACTGGGTAGCAACGATGCTGGGGCTTCGTTAGTATCATTATTTGCTACATTCATATATATATCATCACGACCGCAATCATATAATCTAATATTCCTTGCATCATGTGAGGAAGAGGTAGGGGGCGAAAATGGTATTGAGTCGGTTATTCCATTGTTACCACCTATTAGCGTTGCTATCGTAGGCGAGCCAACAGAGATGCAACCTGCTATTGCCGAAAAAGGGCTGATGGTGCTTGATGGCGTGATACATGGCGTTTCGGGACATGCTGCTCGCAATGAGGGGCTAAATGCAATATATAAGGCGATAGATGTTGTGGCTTCATTGAAAGATTTGATATTTCCTCGCATCTCTCCTCTTCTTGGACCTATAAAAGTCACAGTTACTCAGATTGAGAGTGGCACACAACATAATGTAATTCCCGACTTGTGTAAGATTGTTGTAGATGTGCGCACTACCGAAGCGTATAGTAATACTGAGGTACTGGAATACATTCGCAAAGCTGTTCCTGCTTGCATATTCACGCCACGCTCAACACGATTAAATTCTTCTAAAATCGACATTGCTCACCCTTTAGTACAACGTATGATTACTCTTGGTGCCGCACCATTTGGGTCACCAACTTTGTCCGACCAAGCTTTAATGCCATTCCAATCTTTAAAACTTGGACCAGGAAGTTCTTCACGCTCACACACAGCTAATGAATATATTACCACCAGTGAGATACGTGAAGCTATTTCAACCTATATTGCGCTACTTAACAATTTGAATTTATAATCTCTATTTATCACGCAATAAATACTTATTATATTCTTTATCATCATTGATGATGCCTAATGCCGATTTCACAAGCTCATTGCTATGATTCATTATTCTGAAATAACTTTCCATGTCAAATAAGTCACGAGCAACAAGCGCTTTAACAACATCTTTAATCATCACTTCGCTTCGCTTGTATTCTTGCGCATCAAATTTCACGCTGTCTTTTGTAGCTTGCATTTGAAGGTCCTTAATCATATCCTCAGAAACAACAAATTTTGCCTCATAATCTTGAATAGTTGAATAATTGGCTTTTAGCATATTTCTATTTTTATCAATATAATCAATACAATATTGATTTAGAATACCTTTAGCCACAATATTACGATAGTATTTAGTAAATGCAGTAGTATCTAATGGCACGAATACATCGGGCATGATACCACCACCTCCATATATTACACGTTTATTTTTTAGAGTCGTATATTTTAATGAATCTGCAAAATGAATGCTATCGGCCGATGCCAGTTCTCCACTATTTAGACGATTATATATATCTTTCTCATAGCTCTCTTTATCGCCACCTTCATAATGCTTCTGAATACAACGCCCCGATGGGGTGAAATACCGTGCAACCGTTAAGCGTATCATTGAGCCATCTCTGAATGGGAATGGACGCTGTACAAGTCCCTTACCGAAAGAACGTCGCCCTACAATAATGGCTCTATCCCAATCCTGTAATGCTCCAGCTAAAATTTCACTTGCCGATGCTGAGTATTGATTAACAATAACTACAACTTTCTGTGTCTTAAAGCCTCCTGTTCCTATTGCTTTTGCATCATAACGTGGTGATTTGCGCCCCTCTGTATATACTATTGATTGCCCTTTTTCAAGGAATTCATTTGCCATCTCTACTGCAGCCTGCAAATATCCACCTCCATTGTCTGAAAGGTCAAGAACTAACTGTGTCATACCCGCTTTTTTTAGCTTCTTGAGAGCTGAAAGAAATTCTTTGTGCGTTTCAGCAGCAAAGCGACTTATCCTTACATATCCCGTCTTGCTATCAAGCATATAAGATGCGTCAATACTATATAATGGAATAGCATCGCGTGTGATACGGAATAAAATAGGTTCGGCTACACCTTTTCGCTTTACTAATACATTCACTTTAGTACCCTTAACACCACGAAGGCGCTTCATGATAGCCGAAGTTTTCATCTTCACTCCTGCTATCGATGTGTCGTTTACGGCAATAATACGGTCACCAGCAATGATTCCAAGTTTTTCTGATGGACCTCCTACAATAGTTTGTATTACATAGAGTGTATCTTGTTTCATGTTAAATTGAATGCCAATACCACTAAAATTACCTTCCAATGGCTCATTTAGCTCTTTTGTCTCTTCGGCATTACTATATGAAGAATGCGGGTCGAGCTTATCAAGCATTCCCACAATTGCATCTTCAACTATCTTAGATTCGTTGACTGTATCAACATAATATTCGCTAATAGCATATTCTGCTATTTGTAATTTCTCATTTTGTGATGGAGCTTTTTGAGCAACCATAATCATTGTCACGGCAATGACTGCCACGGCAACCAGTAATCCTTTCATCTGTTTCATAGTTTACAAAGGTAGCGTTTTTTATAAAATACTTTGCTAACGCCATTATAATAAATAATTAGAATTTATAAAAAAATAAATAACTTATTGAATATGTTACTTTTTCTTAGGTATAGGCATTCCCTGTGGCAAAAAAGATGTAACATCATTGCCATATTTTATTAGTTCGCGAACTATGGAGGAACTTATGTGACTATATTCGGGAAGTGTATATAACAACACGGTTTCTATCCCTGATAGATTACGGTTTACCTCTGCAAGATTCTTTTCATATTCAAAGTCTTGAATCATGCGAACCCCTCGTAGCATAAATTCTGCACCACATTGCTTTGCCGTTTCAATGGTAAGCCCAGCATAAGCAAGTACTTTTATTTTTGGCTCATCTTTGAAAACTTCAGAAATAGCCATTATACGCTCGTCGGGAGTGCACAGCGCAGTTTTGCCATCATTTATGCCTATCGCTATCACTATCTCATCAAAGAGTGGTAACGCGCGTTCTACGATAGAATGATGCCCTATTGTAAAGGGATCAAACGAGCCTGGAAACAGGGCTATTCTTTTGTTAGAGCATTTCTGAGTCATCTTCAATTACGAGGTTATCAATTATAAAACTTTGGCGTTCCATTGTGTTCTTTCCCATATAAAATTCGAGCATCTCTTTCACAGAATCCTCTTTGCGCAACGATACTCTATCTAACCGCATCTCTGGTCCAATAAAGGCTTTAAATTCATCTGGCGAAATCTCACCAAGTCCCTTAAATCGTGTTATCTCGGCATTATCACCAAGTTTTGCGATAGCCGTAACACGTTCATCATCATTATAACAATAATAAGTTTCAACGCTATTTCCTTCTCCTTTCTTTTTACGATTTTGGCGCTTTGCTTCTTTCTTATTTCTTACACGAAATAGTGGCGTTTGAAGTATATAAACATGTCCTTTTTTTATTATATCGGGAAAGAATTGCAGTAAAAAGGTTATTAACAATAAGCGAATGTGCATTCCATCGACATCGGCATCAGTTGCTATAATTACTTTGTTATAGCGAAGGCCATCAATTCCCTCTTCTATATTTAAGGCTGCCTGAAGTAGATTAAATTCTTCATTTTCATAAACCACTTTTTTCGTTTTCCCAAAAGTGTTTAGGGGCTTACCTCGAAGTGAAAACACTGCTTGTGTTTCAACATCTCTAATCTTAGTGATAGAGCCTGTCGCAGAGTCGCCCTCAGTGATAAAGATAGATGATTCGTCGGCTTTACTATCTTTTGAAGCGGTATCGGTGTAATGCGCGCGACAATCTCGTAATTTCTTATTATGAAGTGATATCTTCTTAGCTCGTTCGCGAGCCTGCTTAGTAACTCCAGCTATCGCTTTACGCTCTTTTTCTGATTCTAATATCTTACGAAGTAACACTTCGGCTGTTGCTGATTCTTTATGAAGGTAATTATCAAGTTCCTTTTTCATAAAGTCGTTGATAAATTTGTTCACGGTTGGTCCGTTTGGACCTATATCACAGCTACCAAGTTTTATCTTTGTTTGCGACTCAAATACTGGCTCTTGAACTCGAATACTTATTGCAGCTACAATTCCATTACGAATATCAGCATATTCAAAATTCTTACTATAAAACTCCTTAATAACTCGTGATAATGCTTCTCGAAATGCCGATTGATGCGTGCCTCCTTGTGTGGTGTGTTGACCGTTTACAAATGAATAATATTCCTCGCCATATTGCGCAGTGTGCGTAATTACTACTTCTATATCTTCGCCTTTAAGATGAATTATAGGGTAGATTGGGTCGGTTGTCATATTTTCTTTCAATAAATCACAAAGTCCATTGCGCGAGGAATATTTAGCTCCGTTAAATGTAATTGTAAGTCCCGTATTCAAAAATGTATAATTCTTAATCATAGGCTCTATAAATTCTGCAAGGAATTTATAATTCTTGAATACATTATTATCGGGTATAAATTGCACAAGTGTGCCATTTTCATCGTCTGAACATGGACAAATACCACTTTCCTCTACTGGAACACCGCACTCATAACTCACAGAAGAACTTGCACCATCACGCACTGATTGTATAAAAAAAGATGATGATAGAGCATTAACGGCCTTTATACCTACGCCATTAAGCCCTACCGATTTTTTATAACTCTCTGAGTCGTATTTTCCTCCTGTATTCATCTTTGAGGACGCATCTTTTACCGATTGTAGTGGAATACCGCGCCCATAATCGCGTATCGACATCATAGTATCAGAAACTTCTACATTTATTATTCTTCCATATCCTGCACTATATTCATCAATAGCATTATCCATGACTTCCTTAAAAAGCACATAGATACCATCATCACTCTGCGAGCCATCTCCAAGTTTTCCAATATACATACCCGGACGACGTCTAATGTGTTCACGCCAATCAAGTGTTACTAATTTATCGTAACCACCTGTGTCTGCTGGTATATTTTGTTCTAAATCTTCTGCCATTATAATCTTATGCGTTTATGCCTTTACAAAGTTAAATAACTTTTCTGATAATCAATTCACCATACTACTAAAAGTCTACACCAATATATTAATGATAAATGCAGAACCTCGCCCTCCAAGTGATACATAGCGATAAATAAGAGGAAATGCCCAGCTTAGATGAGGAAGTTTTCGTGTTCGAGAATATATTGTACGAAATAGTTCTTTTCCTTTAGGACTCCCCTCCTTCGTGTATAATCCGGCAAGAGTAATTCTTTTAAATTCAAGTAGTGTGAGTATCTTCTGCATTTCGGCCGGAGCATAATTTCGCACAACTTTTTCAGCCTCATCAATAGCTAATTCCCACAGATGTGATTTTGAATAGCAATTAGTTCCTGTAATAGAATCTGCTTGAGAATATATGTGTACCAGAATGCTATCGGTTATTGATGTTACACGAGGATTACGCAATATGAGCCTAATACCCAATTCCCAATCATCCCAACCAAGTAATTTTTCATTCCAAGCTCCTGCCTCAATGAAAAAATCACGTTTTACAATATATCGTTGTGTACTTAAAATTGAATGATAAATGTGTTCTCGTAATATATCACCCGACCGTAGTGGCCTTTTTACTGTCGTTCCATCTTCGGCAGTGACATCTACTCGGCACATTATTATCTCGAGTTTATCGTTGGCTTGTTCTATCTCCTGCACGTACCGTGATATTAAGCTATTATCCATAACGTCATCTGAATCAAAGAACATAATCCACTCACTTGTTGCCAACTTAACGCCACAATTGCGGGCAGCTGCTGCACCAACCTTTAATTCTGTGGCAATTAGTATTTTAAAGTCTTCAGCTTCATGCTCCGCTTTGTAGTTCTCTAATACAAGCATAGTATCATCGGTAGAATTATTATCTACCAAAATTAAATTAATGGGACGGTGTGATTGACTAATAACTGAGTCAAGAGTACGTTGTATTAATTTTGCACGATTAAATACTGGTATTATTACAGATATATCCATTAGTTGTATTATTATTCTTGGTAAATATATCAAAAAAATAGCAAATAGATGATGATTTTGTTGTAAAATTAACTTACATTTACGCCTATAAATCCAAAAACTGGATAATATTGTTATGAAGGTTCTTTTTATTGGAGATGCAAGTAATTTCCATATTACACTGGCTCGTGCACTTAACGACATGGGACACACGGCAGTGGTTGCCTCAAATGGCTCGGGCTGGATGAATACCGACAGAAATATTGATTTATTTCGACCTTCTGGCGCTATTGGTGCGCTAAAATATCTTTATAAGGTAATAAGAGCGCTACCAAAAATGCGAGGATATGATATAGTGCATATAAATAATCCTATTTTTATGAATCTGCGACCAGCAAAGGTGCGTATGATATTTGACTATATAAAGCGAAACAATGGTAAAATTTTCCTTTCTGCTCTTGGAACTGATTCTAATTATGTCAAAGAGTGCCTAAATTGTACAACTTTTCGTTATTCTGACTTCAAAATTGGAAATGAAGACTCTCCTTCTGCAATAGCCGATAAAGCGCTTATTGCATCATGGCTTGCCCCTGAAATGATTGAACACACACAGCACATAATAAATGAAGTTAATGGCATTGTAGCGTGTCTTTACGAATATAATGAAACATACAAGCACATAGCTCCCCTAAAATTAGGATACGCTGGTATTCCTATCGATACACGAGCAATAACACCTAATTACATTGATAAGGAGCCCGAAAAAGTAAAATTCTTTATAGGAATCCAGCGCGACCGCTCTAAGCTAAAAGGTACTGATATTATGCTTAATGCTCTTCGCAATGTGCACCAACGATTTCCCGATAAATCAGAAATATGTGTCGTGGAAAATATGCCTTACGATGAATACGTAAGGCTACTTTCGCAATCACATGTAATACTCGACCAACTTTATTCCTACACACCTGCTACAAATGCACTTATTGCTATGGCACAAGGACTCATAGCAGTATCGGGGGCTGAACCAGAATATTATGATTTTATTGGCGAAACTGAAAACCAGCCTATAATTAATGTATCTCCGCTTGATAATGAGGAGATAGAGCGTAAACTTGAATGGATTATATTAAATAAAAGCAAATTACCCGAAATGTCACACCATAGTCGTGAATTTGTCGTTAAACATAACGATAGCCATATTATAGCACAACGTCATATCGATTTTTGGAATGCACATTAAAATAATAAAATTAATATGACACTTGAAATACTTATATGCACAATAAAAGATGGAATTAATCGTGCAACGAATGTAATTTTACCACCTACACATAATGTAAAATATCTTATCTCTTGGCAATCGCCTAATGGCGAAATCCCAGAAGAATTGAAGCGTGACGACATAAAAGTGATTACTATGCAGGAAAAAGGGCTGAGTCGTAATCGTAACAATGCTATTGATAATGCCTCTGGTGATATTTGCCTTATTGCTGATGACGATTTGAAATACAATCCAATGCACTTATCTAAAATCATTGAGATTTTTGAAGCTCACCCCACAGTACAATTAGCAACATTTAAATACACATCTGGAGCCGAACAAAAGTGGTATCCTTCCTATTCATTCGACTTACGACAAATGCCACGCAATTATTATGTGTCTTCAATAGAAATTGCTTTTCGGCTGAGTGCCGTGAAAGGGAAAATTGCATTTAATGAATTATTTGGAATAGGTGCTCCGGTTCTTGGTGCTGGAGAAGAGGAAATGTTTATTCTTGATGCGTTAAAAAAAGAGATACACTGCATGTATTTCCCACTTGAAATAGTGCGACATAATGGAGCTTCAACAACAAATAAGAATACTGCCAACCCATCTGTCCTTATGGCGCGTGGCGCTTATTCTTGGCGTAGATTCCCACATACGTGTCGCTTGCGCGCTATTATAATTGCTTGGCGACTTCATAAGTACAATAATGTTGAGTTCTTGCATGCTTTTCATTATACATTGAAGGGCATATCTTATGCTAAGCACTATGTAAAAAGTTAAAAAGTGTCTTATCTACCAGATAAAACACTTTTTTTAAAATCCACCTCGCGTGCGAGGCGATATTTTTCCCTAAAAATATGCTTATTTAACTTTTTCGTTAAGATCAGAGCCAGCTTTGAATTTAACTGCATTTTTAGCAGGAATTTCAATTTTTGCTTTAGTCTTAGGATTGATACCTGTGCGAGCGTTTTTCTTAGTTACAGAAAAAGTTCCAAAACCAATAAGAGCTACTTTGTCTCCTTTTGATAGAGCACAAGCAATAGCACCAATTGTTGCATCTAATGATGCCTTGGCATCAACTTTTGTTAAATTTGCTTTTTCAGCAATAGCATTAACCAATTCAGTTTTGTTCATAATGAAATAAAATTTTAGATTTATGGTACATACATTGCCACAAATATATAAGTTTCTCGCTTAAAATCAAACAAGATTACTAAAAAAATGCCTTTTATTTGATAAAAAGTACGGTTCCGACCTATTTCTGGTAAAATAAGCCATTATTTTTGATTAATTTTGTCAAGTGATATGCTATTTATAGCAGGATATATTAAATAAAACAATAAATATAAAGGACTTATATGATACAGACAAGAGGCTCATTTTTAGATTCAATACCACCAGTAACTAAAAATATTATTATTATAAATCTATTAATGTGGCTGGCAAGCATTATTTTACCAAAAGCTCTTGGAATAGATTTAGTCAAGTTTTTAGGGTTACACTATTGGACTGCGTCCGATTTTAATCCGGCACAACTTGTTACATATATGTTCATGCACGATACTGGGAGTATTGCTCATGTGTTTTTCAATATGTTCTCGCTATTCATGTTTGGACGAATACTCGAACAGGTGTGGGGAGGTAAACGATTCTTATTTTATTATATATCTACTGGCATTGGAGCAGCTCTTATTCAGGAATGCGTGTGGATGTTCACGATGATAAATGATTTTGCTCTTACCGACGGCTCTGGAATTGCTACTATGAAAGGTATTGAGGCTTTCAACTATGCTATATCGCATGGCATTAATGTAGAACCATTTTTTAATATGTTTATTACGGTTGGTGCATCAGGGGCTGTTTTCGGCATTCTATTAGCATTTGGCATGATGTTTCCAAACATCCCTATGTATATTATGTTTATCCCAATACCTATAAAAGCTAAATATATGGTATTTGGATATGGTGCATTAGAATTACTATTTGGCATGAGTGGTACAATGACGGGAATAGCACATTTTGCACACTTAGGAGGAATGTTATTTGGTATTATTATAATATTGTATTGGAAAAAGAAAGGAATATTAGGTGGCAACAATTTTTAATAACATAAGATTAAAGTTTGGGCTAAGCCCGATGTTGATGAAAATTATTTTTATCAACATCGCTGTATTTATATCTCTACGTATAGTATCTATCATTTTCACGCTTTTTGTCTTCGAATCTAAGTCGGCAATTCAGTGGATAGAACTTCCGGCAAGTCTTGAAAATCTGCTATCTCAGCCTTGGTCGTTGATAACATACATGTTTGCTCAGTACGATATACTGCACATCCTTTTCAATATGCTTTGGCTATACTGGTTTGGCTCTATTTTCATGTCTTATTTCACTCAAAAACAACTATTAGGACTATATCTGTTAGGAGGATTTGGTGGAGCCATATTATATATTTTGGCATATAACATTTTCCCTTATTTTGCTCCAGCTATTAATGACTCATATATGCTTGGTGCATCGGCTTCTGTTATAGCCATCGTCGTGGCAACAGCTATGCGAGCCCCCGATTATAAGATTGGTTTGCTATTCCTTGGCGCAGTATCGCTAAAATGGATAGCAATTTTCACCATCTCAATTGATATATTAAGTGTCGATTCTGCTAATGCGGGAGGGCACATTGCACATATTGGAGGTGCTTTAATAGGTGTATTATATGCTATTTCTTTCAAAAAGGGTGTTGATATAACTAATTGGATTAATAAAATTTGTGATAAAATAGTTTTGCTGTTTACTCGTCCTTCAAAATATCAATTTTCTAATAAAAATAAGAATAAATACACATATTCGGCACCGAAGTCTAACAATGAAAATACTATGACATCAGCTGATATGGACGCTATGAATATTATACTTGATAAGATAAAGAAGTCGGGATATTCATCGCTGTCGGCCGACGAAAAGAAAAAACTATTTGATGTAAGTAAGAAGAAATAATGAAACGAAAGATAGAAAAAAACAATATATTAGGAATTTTTAAAATTATTGGAATAGCACTAAATATAGTGTTATCACTGATTATGATAATCTCGGCTTATAGTGGATATGTTAATCCTCTACAAGATTCAAAATTTGCAGTACTTGGAATGTGCTTCCCTATATTATTGATTATTGTTATAACACTATTGATAATATGGCTATGTCTAAGGCAATGGAAAATCGCAATAACGAGCTTTATTTCACTGATAATATGCGCAGGACCTATCCTTACCATTTCTCCTTTAAATTTCTTTTCTCACACAATCAGTGCAAGTGAAAAGGAAAATGCGTTTAGACTTCTTACCTATAATATTATGAACTTTGATGATTTTGAAGTAGGCAAGTCTGATGAAAACAATCGTACGATTCAATATATATTTGACACTGATGCCGATTTTGTATGCTTGCAGGAATGTTTCGATTTAGCGCCTTCAAAAGATTACAAAGTTACCGCACCTCAACTAAAGAACTTATTTAGCAAATATAAATATCACGTTGTGGGAGGTCGTGATGTCGCTTTTCTCTCAAAAACACCAATAGACACTCTCAACATTAAAGCACCTCAGGTCGAAGGCTGTGGCGTTGCTGCATATCGAGTGACAGTAAATGAAAAGCCTATTACAATAGTCAACGTTCATCTCGAATCTATTGGACTCACGTTGAACGACAAGGAATTATATATGAACATCACAAAAATAGGAACAGAGGATATCGATATAGATGATGCTAAATCTAAAATAAAAAGAGTGAGATACGAATTACTTTCAAAACTCGCTATGGCTTTTAGGCAACGTTCACGACAGGCTCAGGCAATAAGGCGTTTCCTTAATAAAATAGACGGTACCGTAATTTTGTGTGGCGATTTTAATGATACACCCGATTCATATTCTTATCGTACTATAAAAGGTAATATGAATGATGCTTATGTTGAATGTGGTTTTGGACCTACAATAACTTATCATGACAACCGTTTTTACTTTAAGATAGATCATGTCTTTTATCAAGGGAATATTGAGGCTACTAATATTATTCGAGGTAATATATCAAGCTCCGACCATTATCCGCTGTTGACGACATTTGTCCTAAAATAATGAATTTGAAATAAATTTAAATATATAGTAATTATGAAAACAAAATTATTAGCTGTGGTGGCTGGATGTGCCGCAGGTCTTATAACTTTAACTACAAGTTGTATGAAAAATGAAACAAAAAATCCATTTATGGAGACCTATACGACTGAGTATGGAATCCCGCCTTTCGATAAAATAAAGTATGAACATTATATGCCAGCTATAAAAGAGGGCATCGTTCAACACAAAAAAGAAATATCTGCCATTATAAATAATCCTGATACTCCGTCTTTCGACAACACTATTCTCGCAATGGACACGTCGGGCGTGCTTCTTGGAAAGGTATCGCTTGTTTTTGGAGCTCTTAGCGAGTCGATGAATAGCCCCGAAATGGAGAAGATTGCCGAAGTGGCATATCCTATGCTATCTGCTCATGCCGATGAAATATCGATGAACGATACTCTATTTCAACGCGTAAAAAAGCTATATGAAACTAAAGATTCTATGGGACTTAACAACGCCCAAGTGCGCTTACTTGAAAAAACGTATAAAGGGTTTGTTCGCAATGGTGCTTTGCTTTCTCCTGAACTAAAAGACTCTTTGAAACAAATCAATCAACAATTATCAACACTTAACTTGAAATATAGTAGCAATATACTTAAAGAAACAAATCAATGGGAACTTGTTGTTGATAAAAAAGAAGACCTTGCCGGACTTCCTGCTTCAAGCATTGCCGTAGCTGCCGATGAGGCTAAAGCTCGCGGTAAAGAGGGCAAATGGGTGTTTACACTTCATTCTTCAAGCCGATTACCTCTATTGACATACGCCGATAGTCGTGAACTTCGCGAAAAAATGTACAAGGGATACACAAGCCTTGCAAGTAATAAAAATGAATTTAATAATTCAAAACTGATAAACGAAATCGTTAAGCTACGTGCTAAGAAAGCTACAATTCTTGGCTTTGACTCTTTTGCTGCTTATCAAATGGATAATGTAATGGCTAAGACGGTTGAAGCCGCCGAAGGACTCCTAAAACAATTGTGGGTGCCTGCAATAGCTAAGGTTAAGGAAGAAGTTGCTGATATGCAAAAATGTGCCAACGACAATGGTGGTAAATTCACTATTGAACCTTGGGATTATTATTACTATGCCGAAAAAGTAAAAAAACAAAAGTTTGACATCAACGAAGATGATGTACGTCCTTATTTCCAATTAGATAGCGTTCGTAATGGTCTTTTCTATATGGCAAAACAACTTTATGGAATAACATTCACCGAGATGACAAACGCTCCTAAATATCACCCCGACGTGAAAGTTTATGACGTGAAAGATGCTAAGGGCGAACATGTAGCGGTATATATGACCGATTATTTCCCTCGTGAAAGTAAACGTCAAGGTGCATGGATGAGTGTGTTTAAAGAGGCTTCAAACATTGATGGAAAGAATGAAAGACCTATCGTTTATAATGTTGGTAATTTCTCAAAGCCTACTGCCGACTCCCCTTCTTTATTGACTCTTGATGAAGTAGAAACAATGTTTCACGAATTTGGACATGGACTACACGGAATGTTAACACGAGCAATGTATAAAGGTCAAAGCGGAACAAATGTCGACCGCGACTTTGTCGAACTTCCTTCTCAGATTGATGAACATTGGGCTATGGAACCCGAATTATTGAAAAAGTATGCTAAGCATTATAAAACAGGTGTAGTTATCCCCGACTCGCTTATTCAAAAGTTAAATGCTGCTTCTAAATTCAATCAGGGCTTTGCTACAACAGAACTTGTTGGGGCAGCTTTACTTGATATTGAATGGCATAAGCTAAATGATGGAAAAGATGTCGATGCTATGGCTTTTGAAAAATCGATTGCTACAAAACTTGGACTTCCTAAAGAAGTACAATTCCGTTATCGCAGTCCTTATTTCAAGCACATCTTTGGTAGCGACCAATATGCTGCTGGATATTACACTTATTTATGGGCTGAAGTCCTTGATGCTGATGGATATGAATTATTCACAGAAAAAGGTATTTTTGACCCTGCAACTGCAAAATCTTATCGCGAAAATATCCTTGAAATGGGAGACAGCGAAGATCCCATGACACTATATATTAAGTTCCGCGGACAAGCGCCAACGGTAGACGCTTTACTCAAAAATCGTGGCTTAAAATAATAGCAATCGCCCCTTATTAACATTATGGCTTGTGACCTCCCTGGAGCGTCACAAGCCATAATTGTT
>JAVWYO010000051.1:0-13795 GCA_036661515.1 Muribaculaceae bacterium
ATATTTATAAGCAGATTTGCAAAATAAATTGTGCCTATTAATTGAAATTATGAAGTACGTCTCTGATTTTTTCGTATGTGGTAATGCGTGTGGGGACTAATGGTAGTCTTAATTCATTTTCAATGTAGCCCATTGCGTTGAGGAGGCATTTTACTCCTGCTGGATTCCCATCTACGAAAAGGAGGCTAAATAGCTCTGTGAATTTGTGATGAATAAGGAGAGCTCTTTCGTAGTCTCCTTCAAGTGCGAGGCGTACCATCTTGCTGAACTCTTTGGGATAGGCATTTGCTATTACTGAAATAACACCAACTGCGCCAAGTGTGAGAAGTGGGAATGTAATGCCGTCGTCGCCTGAAATTACTAAGAAATCAGTTGGCTTATTTTTTATTATCTCGTCCATTTGAGATATATTACCTGATGCTTCTTTTATGCCAATTATGTTTTTAAACTCACGAGCAAGTCGAAGTGTAGTATCTGGTGCCATGTTCACGCCTGTCCGTCCTGGTACGTTATATAGGATTATAGGCACTGGTGATGCTTTGGCTATTTCTTTATAGTGCTGATATATCCCCTCTTGAGAAGGTTTGTTGTAATATGGTACGACAGATAAAATGGCACTAAATGCTGACAAATCGAGTTCATTTAATGATTTAATGAGAGCCATTGTGTTGTTGCCACCATGTCCTAATACTAAGGGTACGCGTCCGTTAACGCGCTCGACAACAAATTTACAGATGCTCTTTTTTTCCTCTTCGGTGAGTGTTGCTGTCTCAGCTGTAGTTCCAAGCACGACAATGTAGTCGATGCCATTCTTTATCTGATATTCCAACAATCGAGCGAGTGCATCAAAGTCTATTGTCTTATCTTTATGGAATGGTGTTATCAGTGCTAAGCCAGTTCCTTTTAGGTTTATGCGAGCCATATAATATGTTGTATCTATTATAAATATATATATTGCAAAAGTAGCGATTATTGTAATTACTCACAATAAATCTGTTAAAAAAATGCGTTGTGAATGTGTGTAAAGGAAAGGCGAACTCATTGGCATGAAAATTGTTTTATTTATTATAATATAAACATTAATATTACAAATATATGAACAACTTAAAAGAACTAATTGCTGGCGAAAAACCTGTATTGGTTGATTTCTTCGCTACTTGGTGCGGTCCATGTAAAATGATGCACCCTATACTTGAAGAATTAAAGGGTAAAATAGGAGATAAAGCTACTATAATAAAGATTGACGTTGATCAAAATCAAGATGTCGCAGCGGAATATATGATTCAATCGGTTCCTACGCTTATGATATTTAAAAATGGCAAACAAGAATGGCGTCAGTCGGGTGTGGTTTCGGCTGCTGAGCTTGAAGTGCTGTTGGGTAAATATTTTTAATATGCTACTTTATAAAAAAAAGATACAAAGTATCTTTTTTTTATGGTTTAAATAATGAACTGGGTAGCTTTCTGCAATTGTATTGTGATGCCATTACTTCGCCATAAGCTCCTGCCGAGCGTAAAGCAATTAAGTCGCCACGTTTTGTAATAGGGAGTGTCTCGTTTGAGCCAAAGCTGTCAGACGTTTCACAAATAGGTCCTACAACATCATAAATATCAGTTTCTTTTTCAGTTGATGTTATATTTTCAATTTTATGATGTGCTTGGTATAGAGCAGGTCGTAATAAATCGGTCATTCCGGCATCAACCATTACAAATTTTTTATTGACCCCTTCTTTAACGTATATTACTTGTGTAATTAATGTTCCACATTGGGCAACAATAGCTCGTCCAAGTTCAAAATGTAGTTGTTGTCCATTTCTTAGCACAAGGTGCTTTTTAAAGGTGTCAAAATATGCCTTAAATGGTGGTATTAGGTTGTCGTCGGGATTATCATAGTCAATGCCAAGACCTCCTCCAACATTTATAATACTTATTTTTGCTCCAAGTTTTATCATGCGTTCTTGTAGCTCATTTATCTTTTTGCATAACATTTCAAATGGCTCAAGGCTAAGTATCTGAGAGCCAATATGAAAATGGAGGCCACATAAATTGATATTCTTTAGTTGTAAAGCATATTTTATAATGTTATCTAAAAGTGCGAGGTCAATGCCAAATTTATTTTCGCTAAGTCCCGTAGTGATGTAGTGATGCGTGTGTGCATCTATATTTGGATTAACTCTAATTGCGATATTTGCTATTTTACCTTTAAGTTTTGCTAAATCGTTAATGACTTCGAGCTCATTTTTAGATTCGACATTGAAACACATTATGTTGGCATCAAGTCCAGCTATTATTTCTTTATCGGTTTTTGCTACTCCAGCAAAAACTATATAATCATTATTAAATCCTGCGTCAAGTGATGCTTTAAGTTCACCACCGCTGACGCAATCAATACCAAAACCGCTATTTTTTATGATTGAAAGAATCTTTGGATTAGCATTAGCTTTCACTGCATAATGTACCTTGAAAGGATAGCCATCGATGCATTGCTTAATCTCTTTGAAAGTATTCTCAAGAAGGGTAGTATCGTAGTAATAAAAAGGAGTTTCTTGCTTTCTAAACTCATTTATAGGGAAGATTGTAGTCATCTATTAATCTCTTATTCCAGTATTTAATTATTTAAAAAGTCGGTTACTTAATAAATTTAGAGCTTTAACTTTATCCTCTTTTTTAACGAGGAATGAAATATTATAGTTACTACCTCCGTAAGAAATCATGCGTACAGGAATTTCTTTGAGTGCTGCAAGTGCTTCTGCTTCAAATCCTCTGTTTTGCCATTCAAGGTCGCCTACTACACAAATAATGACCATATCATCGTCAACGGTAACTGTCCCAAATTTCTTTAAGTCGTCGAGGATATTATCAAGATTCTTATTGTTATCGATTGACACGGACACTCCGACTTCGGAGGTTGCAATCATGTCGATAGGAGTCTTATAAGTCTCAAATATTTCAAAAACCTTGCGCAAGAAACCATAAGCAAGAAGCATGCGTCCTGATTTAATTTTTATGGCTGTTATGTTGTCTTTTGCAGCAATAGCTTTTATTTGATGAGATGCAGGAGTGTTATATATCAGTGTGCCTTTAGCATTTGGCTTCATTGTATTTAGCAGACGAACGGGTATGCTATTTAGCTTTGCAGGGAGAATACATGTAGGGTGCAGAATTTTGGCACCAAAATATGCCAATTCGGCTGCTTCTTCAAAATGCAGAGTATCGACAGGTTTTGTCCCCTCAACATAACGAGGGTCGTTGTTGTGCATACCATCAATATCGGTCCATATCTCTATCTCTTCGGCATTAATTGCGGCTCCAATTAGTGATGCCGAATAATCGCTACCACCTCGTTGTAAATTGTCGATTTCTCCGTACGCATTTCTACAAATGTAGCCTTGTGTGATATAAATATCGGCTTCGGCATATTTTTCAAGTAGCGCGTTGAGTTTTTGTTTAATATATTGAGTATCGGGTTCTGCGTTTTTATCGGTGCGTACATAATCAAGAGCAGGAACGAGAACAGATTTAAATCCCGACATTTGAAGATATAAATTCATTAATGCTGTTGACATTAATTCGCCTTGAGCGAGAATCTCTTTTTCTTCAAATAAGCTAAAAATATCTTTAGTAAATGAACGTATATAATTAAAGCATGCCTTTACCTCAGATATGGCATCTTCTTTATATTTAGCATTGTCAAATAATTCATCGATAGTAGTGAAATATTTTTTTTCAAGGGCATTGATTGTCTCCTTAGCGCCATCGATATTACGCTTATAAAGATAATCTGATATTTCTACAAGAGTATTTGTTGTCCCAGCCATAGCTGACAAAACGATAATGTTTTTACCTCTCTCTGTTACGAGATTTGCTACCTCTTTAAATCTATCTGCGGAGCCAACCGAAGTTCCTCCAAATTTCATAACTTTCATTGAATATAATATTGAGAAATGTGGTTATTTTTTATGTTGTGCAAAAGTACTAAAAAACTCGTTCTTTTGAATTACTTAACAATCAATTATTTTTTTGTCTTCACATTTAATAATTCTGCCAGGAAATTCTTCTACTAATTGTATGTTATGTGTAGCCATTATCACTGCTGTCCCTTCTTGGGAAATACGGTGAAGTAGCGTAACAATTTGATGTCCTGTTTCAGGGTCTAAATTACCTGTTGGCTCGTCAGCCAGTATTAATCGAGGTTTATTTAGCAGTGCACGTGCTATAACAATACGTTGTTGTTCGCCACCCGATAATTCATGAGGCATTTTATATGATTTATTTAGCATTCCCACTTCTTTAAGGACTGATTCAATGCGTTCTTCTATTTCCTGTTTTGATTTCCAGCCAGTGGCACGGAGTACGAATAGTAGATTTTCATATACCGATCTGTCGGTAAGTAATTGGAAATCTTGGAATACGATGCCTATGTTGCGCCTAAGCATGGGTATATCTTTACGCTTTATTGATAGGAGTTCATAATCAAATACTCTGGCATCTCCAGTCAATATTGGAATTTCCACATACATTGACTTTAAAAGGCTACTCTTTCCACTTCCTACACGACCAATAAGGTAGGTAAATTCGCCCTCGTTTAGTGTGAAGTTCACATCTTTAAGGACGACTAATTCTTTTCGAAGAATTTCTACGTTTTTATAATCAATAATTGTTCCCATTATAGATTTATTCTTTATGGCGTTTTTGTAATTCTACAGCAAGTTCTTCAATGCGATGTCCCTTAGATGTAAGTAGCACGATGAGGTGATAAATCAAGTCAGATGCTTCATAAAGTAGCCTGTCATCAGTGCCATTTGTAGCTTCAATAACTGTCTCAACTGCTTCTTCGCCAACTTTTTGAGCCATTCGGTTCACTCCGCTCTTAAAAAGAGAAGTAGTGTAGGAGCCTTCGGGCATTTCTTTATGACGTTTTTCAATGAAATCTTGGAGATAAGAAAGAAATTCTATTCCATATTCATTGTTATCGTTGAAACAAGTAGCAGTGCCTGTGTGGCAAACTGTCCCTGTTGGGTTTGCTTTTATAAGAAGAGTGTCTTTGTCGCAATCTTCTTCAATAGAAACTACATTAAGAAAATTTCCACTTTCTTCGCCCTTAGTCCACAATCTATTTTTTGTTCGGCTAAAGAAAGTGACTTTTCCAATTTCTATGGTTTTGTCGTAAGCAGCTTCGTTCATAAAACCAAGCATAAGCACATTTTTAGTGTGTGCATCTTGAATAATTGCTGGTACGAGACCATTCATTTTATTGAAATCTAATGCCATAATATGCTATATTTTAAAGGTTTCTTATTATTATATTATTTTCTTTTAAATAGTTTTTAAGTTGAGGAATTGATATTTCATTAAAATGAAATATACTTGCGGCAAGAGCCGCATCGGCATTTCCATGCTTGAATACGTCCACGAAATGCTCACATTTTCCACCACCACCAGATGCTATTACTGGAATTGATAGGATATTGTGTAAGTCATTAAGGGCTTCGCAAGCAAATCCTTGTTTCACTCCGTCGTGATCCATGCTTGTGAATAATATTTCGCCAGCCCCGCGTTCTTGAGCTTCCTTAGCCCATTCATAGAGTTTAAGTCCAGTAGGTACTCGTCCGCCATTAACGTAGCACGTCCATTCGCTATTGTTGTAATGTGCATCGATTGCTACAACACACACTTGATTGCCAAAATTAGATGCGATGTCGTCAATTAGTTTGGGCGATTTAATTGCTGATGAGTTTATTGAAATTTTGTCGGCACCAGCATTTAGTAATGTCCCAACGTCGGTTACGCTACCAATTCCTCCGCCAACGGTAACGGGATATTTATATTTTGTGCAACGCGCTTAATCAAGTCAACAAAAGTTTTGCGTCCCTCATGTGATGCAGTGATGTCGAGATATACCAGTTCATCGGCTCCCTCATTGCTATAACGCTTGCCGAGTTCAACTGGATCGCCAGCATCTTTGAAGTTGACAAAATTTATTCCTTTTACAGTTTTGCCATCTTTTACATCAAGACAAGGAATTATGCGTTTTGCTAACATGGCTTATTGATATTTATTGTTTCTAACTCTTTAAGCGATATACGTCCTTCGTATATTGCTTTTCCAACAATTACGGCTGGAACTTTTATACTGTCAAGGATTTCTATATCATTCATAGAACTAACGCCACCACTTGCAATAATGTAGATGTTTGGTAGATGTTCTAAAATCTCTTTATATAATTTTACCGAAGGACCATTTAGCATTCCATCACAATCAATGTCGGTGCTAATTACTTTCGTAATCCCTTTATCGGCATAGTCGGCTATGAATGGAATGATATTTATATCACTATCTTCGAGCCAGCCAGTTGTAGCAATTTTCCCGTTCTTAGCGTCGGCACCAAGTATTATTTTTTCGTTGCCATAACTCGTCAACCAATGTTCAAATAGTTCTGGATTCTTGAGTGCAACACTTCCTCCAGTAATCATTGTGGCGCCACTTTCAAATGCTATTTTTAAGTCGTTATCACTCTTTATGCCACCTCCAAAATCGATAATCAAATTTGTGTGTGTGGCTATTGCTTCGAGGACTTTATAATTGATTATGTGATTAGATTTTGCACCATCAAGGTCTACTAAATGTAGTCGAGAACAACCTGCATCAGCAAATCGATGTGCTACATCAAGAGGCGATTGGCTATATATTTTTTTTTGGTCATAGTCACCCTTGGAGAGTCTTACGCACTTTCCATTAATGATGTCAATAGCAGGAATGATTTCTATCATAATTCAATAAATTGCTTTAGAATAGCTTCTCCTATACTTCCACTCTTTTCGGGGTGAAATTGAGTGGCATAGAAATTATCTTTTTGTAATGCCGCACTAAATTTAGTAATATATTCTGTGGTGGCAATTGTTTCATCGCATAAAGCTGCATAATAACTGTGGACATAATATACATATTTACTATTAAATTCATTAGACAAAAAACCATTTGTCTTAATTTCAGAAATAGTATCCCAGCCAGTATGTGGAATTTTCATCTCTGGTGAAGATAGATTGCTGTCAAATTTTTTTACATTGGTATTAAAAATACCAAGACAGTTAGTATCACCTTCTTCGGAGTGCTTGCACATGAGTTGAAGCCCTATACATATACCTAATACTGGTTGCCGAAGTCCTATTATTAACTTGTCGAGATTCTTAGCGTGAAGATAATCCATTGCTGATGATGCTTCACCCACGCCTGGGAATATTACTTTGTCGGCGTTAATAATTTCATTTATGTTGTCAGTGATTTTTGCCTCAATTCCTATACGCTTTAGAGCGCATTCAACAGAGAACACATTTCCAGCATTGTATTTTAATATAGCTACGTTCATTGACTAATTGAAAACTACAGTTTTATTTTTATAAGCAAGTACTTTACGTTGAATGTGCTTTTCAACAGCACGAGAGAGCACAATCTTTTCAAGGTCGCGCCCTTTATGAACGAGGTCGGCAATTGTGTCTTTGTGAGTTATGCGCACAATATCTTGCTCTATAATAGGACCAGCATCGAGTTCTGTGGTCACATAGTGGCTCGTTGCTCCAATCAATTTCACTCCACGCTCAAATGCAGCATGATAAGGTTTAGCGCCAACGAATGCTGGCAAAAAAGAGTGGTGAATGTTGATTATCTTTTTAGGATAACGTGTTATGAAGTCTTCGGATAATACTTGCATATATCGAGCGAGTACTATGAAGTCGACATTGTATTTATCGAGAAGCTCAAATTCTTTAGCTTCCTGCTCAGCTTTATTGTCTTTGTCAATAGGAATTACTTCAAATGGAATATTAAATTGACGGCTCACATCTTGCAAATCGGGGTGATTGCTAATAATAATAGGTATTTCTACGTCCCAGTCTCCAGCTATGTAGCGTGCAAGAATATCATATAGGCAATGCGACATTTTAGAAACGAAAATAGCCATTCGCTGAGGAGTATCAGTAAAACTTAATTTATATTCCATTTCATATCGTTGAGCATAAAGAGTATTGAAGTATTCGCTTATCTTCTCTTTTGGAATCATAAATTTATCGAGATCCCATTCAACTCGCATGTAGAATATAGCATTTACTCGATCTACATATTGGTCGAGATATAAAATATTACCCCCGTTAGTATTAATAAATTCGGTAATCACAGCGATTATACCAGGCTGATCGGGACAATGCATCAATAGAACTGCATTATTATGATAAACTTTTTTCATTCTACGTATATAAGTCAATTGTATGAATTACAAAGATAACGTAATTATGCTTGTTTATCAAACATCTGTGATAAATACGCATAAAATATAAGCAAAAAGTTGCTTATTGATTGTGATTGGGGTCAGCGGAAATATAAGGTTCATATTTAGTAAACGACAGATTCCATGTACAGCAACTCTTTAATGAAGTCATGGATGACCTTAGAATTGACATAAGACATGAGGAACGTAAAAGGGAAGCCAACGAGCACGAAATGTGTGCTAATGCTGGAGTTAATTTTGTTCCTATGAAATACAACAACGGAGAGACTCTACCTCAAATACTCTCTAATGACCTCTGAAGAAAAGTGGAATCCATCACAACGTAATAGAATTAAAATCCTATTAGAAAACTATCCTATTGTAAAATCTTTCAACGCCAAAATTAAGATGTTTTGCGCACAACTTAGAGGCGTTAGCGACCCCGCATTCTTCATCTTTAGACTAACTAAACTGTTCGCCTAAATTTTTAACACAAATCCCAATTCATTTTAACTCATGCACCGAACATTTCCGCTGACCCATTTAAGGGATTTACAGATAACTGTTTTATTGATTTGCTCTATTATGCTTGTAAGCTTTGTGACTTGTTCTTCTAATAATTCAATCTTACTTTTCCCTGAATCTCCTCTCTTTTAGAGGAATATTATAGTACTGTATTTAAGTATTTTCATAATAGTTACACCTGCTTTTTAGGTGTAACTAAAGGTGTAACTATTTTGCCATATATATGCGTTAATTATGCTTAATAGGTGGGTGTATAGCTTGTTTTTGTGTTGTTCCTTACGTTTGTAACATGCTTGTACTTAATTAGTTGGCATAAGAAAGGCGAGATGTTTATAATCTCGCCTTGTAGTGAATCTGGGAATCGAACCCAGGTCTCCACCGTGAGAGGGTGGCGTGCTAGGCCACTACACTAAATCACCTGGCCTGCTCTATTTTTTAGAGCACTGCAAAGATATGGTTTCTATTTTAATTGGCAATAATAATTATGCGCTTTTTTTGTGCTGATTAAAAATATAGATATATTTGTTTCTTTTGGCATTAAAAAGCTTTATATTTGAAAATAATTTTTTAAAAGTATATTATGGCTAAGCATAATGAATTAGGACAGTTTGGCGAGCAATATGCAATGGAGTATCTTGTAACGAAAGGTTATACTATTAGAGAAACGAATTGGCGATGTGGAAAGGTAGAAATTGATATTGTTGCAGAGAAAGATGGTAGGATAGTTATTGTTGAAGTTAAGACGCGATCTACCGATGTAATATATCCCGAAGATGCTGTTGACCGAAAAAAAATGCTTAATCTTGTGCGCGCTGCCAATGCTTATATGAATTTTTATGATCTCCCGCATGAGGTGCAATTTGATATTATATCGATAATAGGAAAGATTGATGATTTTGAACTTGAGCATATTCCCGATGCTTTCCTTCCACCACTGAAGACTTATTAAGTAATTTAATATAGAAGAGGTAACTGATTTAATTGAAAATTTAGAAGCAACATCAGAGACCAAGCCGATTATCAAAGCCGACGATAATACAGATATAAACGACAACAGACTGTCACATTATTTTAGTTGACAGTCTGTTATGTTTTCAGCGTGTGTGTGGCAGTTACTAATCTTCTAATTTGTGGATTACTAATCCCGAACGAAGTTTAGGTTCAAACCATGTTGTCTTTGGAGGCATAATATTGCCAGTGTCGGCAATATTTATGAGTTGTGTCATCGACACAGGATACAGTGCAAGAGCAAGTGCCATCTCACCACTATCAACACGTTTTTGCAATTCTTCAAGACCTCTTATTCCGCCAATAAAATCGATACGCTTATCGCTACGAAGGTCGTGAATACCAAGAATGTCACGTAAAATAAGGTCTGATGATATTGTAACGTCGAGCACTCCAATAGGGTCATTATCATTATAAGTTCCCTCTTTTGCTGTTATAGAATACCATTTGCTGTCGATATAAAGTGCAAAATTATGTAGAGATGTGGGATGATAAATTTGTGCTCCTTTTTCTTCTACAATAAAATGCTCGCTCACCTTTTCAATAAATTGCTCGGCTGAAAGTCCGTTTAAGTCCTTAACAACACGATTATAATCAATAATCTTTAGGTGCGATTCTGGGAAACATACAGCAAGGAAATAATTATATTCTTCCTCGCCAGTGTGATGCGGATTTTGCAATGCTTTTTCCTTACCAACGAGTGCTGCGGCAGCTGTGCGATGATGTCCATCAGCAATATAAAGATGGGGTATAGCTGCAAATAGTTCAGTAATTTGAGCAATTGTAGCATCATCATCAATTTTCCAGAAATGATGACCAAATCCGTCGGGAGCTACAAAATCGTATTCGGCGGGTTGTGCTGTAATGCTTTTTATGATAGCTTCGAGTTCTGTATTATCGGGAAACGCAAAGAACACAGGTTCAATGTTGGCATTATTAATGCGCACATGTTTCATGCGGTCTTCTTCTTTATCGCGACGCGTGAGCTCATGTTTCTTAATGCGTTGTTCCATGTAATCATCAACATTTGCAGCAACAACAAAGCCATATTGTGTGCGTGCACCCATAGTTTGAGCGTAGATATAATATAGTTCTTTGTTGTCTTGAATAAGCCAACCCTTTTCTTGGAACGCTTTGAAATTATATGCAGCTTTGTCATATACCTTTGCATCATGTTCATCGGTGCCTGGTGCAAAATCTATTTCAGGTTTTATGATATGATATAGCGATTTATCATTACCAGTTGCCTCTTTGCGGGCTTCTTCCGAACTTAATACATCATAAGGTCGCGATGCAACTTGTGTAACAAGTTCTTTTGGAGGTCTTACTCCCTTGAATGGTTTAATTTTAGCCATATTATGTGATACTAATTATTATTTATTGCGAATAATGGTTTGTTCACGATCGGGTCCCACCGATACGATAGTTATTGGGACGTTAAGTTGCTTCTCTATGTAGGCAATATATTCTTTAAAATGTGTGGGAAATTGAGATTCCGACTTCATTGTCGTCATATCAGTTTTCCAGCCTGGTAGTTCTGTATATATTGGCGTTATATTTTCATCTATTGAAAATGGAAAATCTGAAATCTCTTCTCCATTTATAAGATATGAATTACAGGCTTTTATAGTATCAAAACTGTCAAGTACGTCGCTCTTCATCATGATGAGTTGAGTCACGCCATTTAGCATGATGGTGTAGCGTAATGCTACAAGATCAATCCAGCCACAACGACGTTCTCTACCTGTTACAGCTCCATATTCATGACCAATATTGCGCATATCTTTGCCTGTCTCATCAAATAACTCGGTAGGAAATGGTCCGCTACCCACGCGAGTGCAGTATGCCTTAAAAATGCCAAACACTTCACCTATTTTATTTGGCGCAACACCAAGGCCCGAACAAGCTCCAGAACATATTGTATTTGATGATGTAACAAAAGGATAAGACCCAAAATCTACGTCAAGAAGTGAGCCTTGAGCACCTTCGCACAGAATACTTTTACCATTAGCAAGAGCTTTGTTTATGACATGTTCACTATCTATAAGTTCATAGCCTTTTAAATATTCTATTGCTTCAAGCCATTTAGCCTCAAGTTCCGAAATATTAGGAGTCTCACCAAGAGCTTTAAGAAGGGCAAGATGCTTATTTTTTGCTGACGTATATTTTTCTTTAAAATTATAAAGTATGTCACCAATACGAAGGCCATTACGACTAATCTTATCGGTGTAAGTAGGTCCAATACCTTTGCCTGTTGTCCCAATCTTGGCATCACCTTTAAGCTTTTCATTAGTAGCATCAAGAATGCGGTGAGTTGGCATTATAAGATGTGCTTTTTTCGATATTTTTAAAACGTGTTTAATGTCAACACCGCTTTTTTCGAGGGAATCAGCCTCTTCTTTAAAGAGGACAGGATCTATTACTACACCATTTCCTATGATGTTTGTTTGCCCATGTTGGAAAATGCCCGAAGGGATTGAGCGTAGCACATATTTTTTACCTTCAAATTCGAGCGTGTGACCAGCATTAGGACCGCCTTGGAAACGGGCTACAATGTCGTAACGTGGAGTTAAAACGTCAACAACTTTCCCCTTACCTTCATCACCCCATTGTAATCCGAGAAGAACATCAACTTTCATAATAGTTAGTGGTTTTATTTAATGTGATATTAATTTATTTTACTTTATTTTTGCGCTTCATTTTTCGCAAGCAATTATTGCATAATCCATATACATAAAGGGAAAAATAAGAAGTTGTGAATGCTGGATATTTTTGTGAATTCATGTATCCAAGTATTTCAGAATCTTTCACCTCTTTAATCTTTCCACATTCTGTACATATTAAATGATGATGATTAACGGCTCCACCAACTTTTTCGTACTGTGCTTGCTGATTTCCAAATTGGTGTTTACGCACTAATCCACAGTCGCAAAGCAAATCAATAGTATTATATACTGTTGCACGACTGACGTGGTAGAAATCTCCCTCAAGAAATGAGTATAACGATTCTACATCAAAGTGGTCGTTGATCGAGAATATTTTGTCGAGAATAGCAAAACGTTCGGGAGTCTTACGAAGTTTCTTTCCCTCTAAATAAAGAGTGAATTTTGTCTTGGCTGCTATTTTAGATTTATCTTCTATCATAATTAATGAACTCACTACAAAGATATAGCTTTAAAACAAATTACTCAAAATTAATTGCAACGAAAGAGTGCAATTATAAAACATTTTTTTACTTGTCAAAATCTATCTTTGATGCTATTTCATTGAGCATTGAGTGCGCAAGGTCTATATTTATTGGATTCGAACGAGTAATCTCGTTAGTTGCATCTTCTTTTAATTGTTGTAAATCAATATTCTTATTTAATATTAAAAGATTGAATGCAAGGCGTAGAGCGGTGTAGCGTTCAATATCGTTATCGCTGGTTATAAAATTATTGTAAATGGCTAATGAAAACGGGGTGTAACGAAGCAATTTATGACAAAGTATATCAGCAACTTCGATTGTTGTTATAGATCTAATCCAATTATTTGCTACCTCTTCACTATATTCTGATATGGGGTAAATCATGGGCGCTATTAATTGGCTTTCACGCGTTGACGTATTATCCCATAATGCTTGGGCGAGTGTTGCACAAGGCTTAATTGTGCCTGATATGTCAATAATTTGTGGCAGATTGAGCCCAAATATTATATTGTGTGGGTCTCCAGCCGAGCGTAACCTATCGGCCAACATTCCATTGCGAAATGTATAGAATTGTTGTTTAATATGTCTAATAATCTCTGTTTCCATATCACAAAGATAGATTAAAGTGACAGTAATATAAAATTATTGTATGACCATGTTGAAAATCGCTTTAAATTGTAGCTAAATAATGCTTTGATATATAGCGAAATAATAGAATAGTATATAGAACGAAAATAAAATACGAAAATAATTAATTTTTTTGATGAAATAAGTTCCACACTTTTTCCAAATTTTGTAAATTCGCAAAACAATAAT
>JAVWYO010000052.1:0-13737 GCA_036661515.1 Muribaculaceae bacterium
GGTTGATATGGACGTAAAAATTAAAGCAATTCATTTTGATGTATCTGAAAAGTTGGTTACCTTTATTAATAAGAAGGTTGAAAAGATATGTCGTCATATTGAAGGTTCAGTAGATGTAGAAGTAACGTTGAAGGTTGTAAAGCCAGAAACGACAATGAATAAAGATGCAGGAATAAAATTTATTTCACCAGCCTATGGCGATTTGTTTGCATCAAAGACTGCCGATACCTTTGAAGAGGCAATTGATATTTCTCTTGAAGCAATAGAAAAACAGATTGAGAAGCAGAAAGAGAAAGCTAAGAAATAGGATAATTTGACAGCGAATAGTGGGAGGTTCATCTCGTTTTCATATTTGAGCCTCCCTTTTTTTATGTTAAAATAGGCGTTTTGGAATGATATATGTAGCTAAAGGTATAGCTTAGCAAAAGAAAGAAGCTTGAAATGCGGAAAATGCGGATAAAAAGTGAAAAAATAAGATAAATAAATTTTGCCGATAAAAAATATTGTGTAACTTTGCACCCGCTTGATACTCCTATTGGAATGATAGGTGAAGAGAGAAACGCCTCTTTAGCTCAGTTGGCCAGAGCACGTGATTTGTAATCTCGGGGTCGTTGGTTCGAATCCGACAAGAGGCTCAGAAAAGATCTTAGAATTGATAGAAACAAAATAGGGCAAATACCAGAGTGGCCAAATGGGGCAGACTGTAAATCTGCTGGCTTACGCCTACGGTGGTTCGAATCCATCTTTGCCCACGCAAGTTTGCGGAAGTAGCTCAGTTGATAGAGCATCAGCCTTCCAAGCTGAGGGTCGCGAGTTTGAGCCTCGTCTTCCGCTCTAAAATTTGCCTATGTAGCTCAGTGGTAGAGCACTTCCTTGGTAAGGAAGAGGTCACGGGTTCAACTCCCGTCATCGGCTCAAGAAAGTATAAAAAATAAAAGTTAATCATTTAATCAAAAATAATTAAGTTATGGCTAAAGAGAAATTTGAAAGAACCAAGCCACACGTTAACATTGGTACAATTGGCCACGTTGACCACGGTAAAACTACTTTGACAGCAGCTATCACAACAGTGTTAGCAAAAAAAGGTCTTTCAGAGCTAAAGTCTTTCGACCAGATTGACAATGCTCCTGAAGAAAAAGAAAGAGGTATAACAATTAATACTTCACACGTAGAATATCAAACAGCAAATCGTCACTATGCACACGTTGACTGTCCTGGACACGCCGACTACGTAAAGAACATGGTAACTGGAGCTGCACAAATGGACGGAGCTATCATTGTTGTAGCAGCAACAGATGGTCCTATGCCACAAACACGTGAACACATTCTTCTTGCACGCCAAGTAAATGTTCCAAAAATCGTAGTATTTTTGAACAAATGCGATATGGTAGACGATGAAGAGATGTTTGAGCTTGTTGAAATGGAAATGCGCGATTTACTTTCTTCTTACGAATATGATGGTGATAATACTCCAATTATCCGCGGTTCAGCACTTGGTGCATTGAATGGTGAAGCACAATGGGAAGAGAAAGTAATGGAACTAATGGATGCTGTAGATACATGGATTCCACTACCTCCACGTGATGTTGATAAACCATTCTTGATGCCAGTTGAAGACGTGTTCTCTATCACAGGTCGTGGTACAGTAGCAACAGGTCGTATTGAAGCAGGTATTATAAAGGTAGGTGAAGAAGTACAAATCATTGGTCTTGGCTCGGATATGAAATCAGTAGTAACTGGTGTTGAAATGTTCCGTAAGTTACTTGATCAAGGTGAAGCAGGAGATAATGTAGGTTTATTACTACGTGGTATCAATAAAGAAGACATCAAACGTGGTATGGTAATCTGTCACCCAGGAAAAGTACATCCACATTCTAAATTCAAGGCACAAGTTTATATCTTGAAGAAAGAAGAAGGTGGACGTCACACACCATTCCACAATAATTATCGTCCACAGTTCTATATCCGTACATTGGATATAACAGGAGTTATTACACTTCCTGCAGGAGTTGAGATGGTAATGCCAGGTGACCACGTAACAATCGAAGTTGAACTACTTAACCCAGTTGCATGTGACTTAGGTCTTCGTTTTGCAATTCGTGAAGGTGGTAGAACAGTAGGTTCAGGTCAAATCACAGAGATATTGCCAGATTAATCGTAAAGATTATCTAAAAATAGAATAAACGTCGGTTGCAGGCAACTGTAACCGACAAAATACAGGAATAGCTCAGTTGGTAGAGCACTGGTCTCCAAAACCAGGTGTCGGGAGTTCGAGCCTCTCTTCCTGTGCTAAGCTAAAAACGCAAATGAAAAAATTGAAACTAATTACGGATATTCAAGAATCTTATAGCGAACTCGTTTATAAGGTGTCTTGGCCAACCAAGAGTCAATTGGTAAATAGCAGTGTTGTCGTGATGATTGCTTCCATAATAATCTCACTGATAATACTTGTCATGGACCAGGTAATAGACCACATAATGCACTTTATTTATGGCTTAGGCGTATAAATAAGGATTAAATTAATCAAAGTAGAGATTCAATGGCTGAAGGAAAAAAGGAATGGTATGTGCTACGCGCAATATCAGGTAAAGAGGGTAAAGTAAAAGAACTGCTTGATGCAGTAATTAAGAATACCGATCTTGGAAAATATGTTTCTCAAGTATTGATACCTACGGAGAAGGTCTATACAACGCGAAATGGAAAAAAGGTTCTAAAAGAAAGGAATCTTTATTCAGGTTACGTGTTTGTTGAGGCTGACCTTCAGGGTGAAGTAATTCACGAGTTGCGTAACACTACTAATGTTATAGACTTCTTAGGAGGTAAGGGTAAAGGCAGTAAGCCAGAGCCATTACGAGCTTCAGAGGTTCAACGAATGTTAGGTGCTGCCGATGAGCAACAGGAGACTGGCGATGCAATGCAAAATGATTACATCGTTGGCGAGACTGTAAAGGTCAATTATGGACCTTTTAATGGTTTCACTGGTGTTATAGAGGAAGTTAACAATGAGAAGCGCAAGTTGAAGGTGATGGTCAAAATATTTGGCAGAAAGACTCCACTTGAGTTGGAAAATTCGCAAGTAGAACGGGAATAAAAGTTTCGGTGGTTGCGCACTGATAATTCCGAGGTATTTTAACATATCAAAACAGAAACAAAATGGCTAAAGAAATTGCTGGACAGATCAAATTGCAGATAAAAGGTGGAGCAGCAAACCCTTCACCCCCAGTAGGTCCTGCTTTAGGATCTAAGGGTATTAACATCATGGAGTTTTGCAAGCAATTCAATGCCCGCACTCAAGACAAGGCAGGCAAAGTATTGCCAGTTGTAATTACTTATTATGTAGATAAGAGCTTTGACTTTATAGTAAAGACTCCTCCAGTAGCTGTACAGTTATTAGAGGCAAGTAAGGCAAAGAAAGGTTCAGCAGAACCTAATCGTAATAAGATATCAGAATTGTCATGGGATCAGGTAAAGACGATTGCAGAAGACAAGATGACGGATTTGAACTGTTTTACTTTAGGCTCTGCCATGAAGATGGTTGCCGGGACAGCGAGAAGCATGGGTATCACTGTAAAGGGTTCGTTCCCTGAAAATAATTAAAACTTCAATGAAATGAGTAAACTGACAAAGAATCAAAAGTTAGCTTTAGGAAAGATTGAAGCTGGGAAAACTTACACATTAAAGGAGGCAGCAGAAACAGTAAAAGAAATAACTTTTACAAAGTTTGATGCTTCATTAGATATTGATGTACGTCTTGGTGTAGATCCTCGTAAGGCAAATCAAATGGTAAGAGGTGTCGTATCACTTCCTCATGGAACAGGCAAGCAGGTAAAGGTGTTAGTGCTATGTAGTGCTGATGCAGAAGCTGCAGCAAAGGAAGCAGGGGCTGACTACGTAGGTCTTGACGATTATATCGCCAAAATCAAAGGTGGTTGGACTGATATCGATGTAATTATTACGCAACCTGCTATAATGGGAAAATTGGGAGCTTTAGGACGTGTATTAGGCCCACGAGGTTTAATGCCTAATCCAAAGAGTGGAACGGTTACTCCAGATGTAGCAAAGGCAGTAAAAGAAGTAAAACAAGGTAAAATCGACTTCAAAGTTGATAAGAATGGAATAGTACACGCCTCAATAGGAAAAGTATCTTTCACGACAGAGCAAATAAAAGATAATACAAAGGAATTTGTTAATGCTTTGCTCAAGTTGAGACCTGCTACCGCCAAAGGCACGTATCTAAGGAGTGTTTATCTTTCAAGTACTATGAGTCCTGGTCTAAAGATCGAGACAAAATCTATCGAAGAATAATTAATGATTAGAAGAAAATGAGAAAGGAAGATAAAACCATAATAATAGACCAAATAGCTAAGACTCTTAAAGAGTACAGCTGTTTATATTTAACGGAGACCACAGGTCTCAATGCAGAGAAGACAAGTGATTTGCGTCGTGCTTGTTCAAAGGCTGATATAAAGTTGTTTGTTGTGAAAAACACACTACTTCAGAAGGCAATGGAGCAAAGCGATATAGATTATTCAGGTCTTTATCCCGTATTAAAAGGTTCAACATCGTTGATGCTAAGCAACATCGGTAATGCACCCGCTAAATTAATCAAGGATTTCTGTAAAAAAGGTGATACATTACCTGCGTTGAAAGCTGCATTTGTAGAAGAATCAGTTTATGTAGGTGCTGACCAACTTGATACACTTGCAAGCATAAAGAGCAAGAACGAGCTTATTGGAGATATTATTGCATTGTTGCAATCTCCAGCTAAGAATGTTATTTCGGCTCTACAAGGTTCAGCAGGTGGCAAGTTACACGGAATACTTGAAACTTTATCAAACAAAGAATAAAATAAATACAAAACAAACAATTAAATCATACAAAAAATGGCAGATTTAAAAGCTTTTGCAGAACAATTAGTTAACCTTTCAGTAAAGGAAGTAAACGAACTTGCTCAAATTTTGAAGGACGAATATGGTATCGAACCTGCTGCTGCAGCTGTTGCAGTTGCTGCTGGTCCTGCTGCTGCCGCAGCCGTTGAAGAAAAATCATCTTTTGATGTAGTATTGAAAGGTGCAGGTGCAAGCAAGCTTGCAATTGTAAAATTAGTTAAGGAACTTACAGGTCAAGGTCTAAAGGAAGCTAAGGACTTAGTTGACGGAGCACCAAGCGTAATCAAAGAAGGTTTAGCTAAGGCTGAAGCTGAAGGTTTGAAAAAACAATTAGAAGAAGCTGGAGCTGAAGTTGAACTTAAATAATATTGCCTGATTTTCAGGTAATTAGGTTAAGAATCCTCTTTCAAGTTGATTCTTAACCTTTTTGTGTTATATTTTTTTTGAGTTCACTTAATTCTAATTTTCAATGTCAGTTTTAAACGATAAATCACGCGTTAATTTCGCTTCTGTCAAGAATCCGCTACCGTATCCGGATTTCCTTGAAGTGCAGTTAAAGTCATTCCAAGACTTTTTGCAATTAGATACACCAACTGAGAAAAGAAAAAATGAGGGGCTCTATAAAGTGTTTTCCGAGAATTTTCCGATAGCGGATACTCGAAATAACTTTGTATTAGAGTTTCTTGACTACTATATTGATCCCCCAAGATACACGATAGAGGAGTGTCTTGAGCGTGGGCTAACTTATAGTGTGCCTTTAAAAGCCAAACTAAAATTATATTGTACAGACCCAGATCACGAGGATTTCGCAACAGTAATCCAAGATGTGTATTTAGGTCCGATACCTTATATGACGGCTAAGGGTACATTTGTAATAAATGGTGCTGAGCGCGTAGTGGTGTCACAGCTACACCGTTCACCAGGTGTGTTCTTTGGACAAAGTACACATGCTAATGGCACGAAACTATATTCTGCACGAATAATACCTTTCCGTGGATCGTGGATTGAATTTGCGACAGACATTAATAATGTCATGTATGCATATATTGATAGAAAGAAGAAATTGCCTGTAACGACTTTGTTGCGAGCTATTGGTCTTGAAAGTGATAAAGATATTATTGAAATTTTTGGACTTGCAGAGGAACTCAAAGTAAACAAAACGAATTTAAAGAAGGCCGTAGGTCGAAAACTTGCAGCTCGTGTATTAAAGACGTGGGTAGAGGATTTCGTAGATGAAGATACTGGTGAGGTTGTTTCTATTGAGCGTAACGATGTCGTTATAGATCGAGAAACAGTTCTTGAGGAGGATCATATACAGGATATCATAGATAGTGGTGTTGCAAATATCCTTGTTCACAAGGAAGATGTTAATACTAATGAATATGCTATTATTTTCAATACTTTACAGAAGGATACAAGTAATTCGGAGAAGGAAGCTATCCATTATATTTATCGCCAATTGCGTAACGCCGAGCCACCCGATGATGCGAGTGCGCGTGAAGTAATCACTAATCTTTTCTTTAGTGAAAAGAGATATGATCTTGGTGAAGTAGGACGTTTCCGAATCAATAAAAAACTTGGACTTACTACACCACCAGATGTTAAGGTGCTTACTAAAGAGGATATTATCGAAATCATCAAGTATTTAATACAACTTATTAATTCTAAGACTGATGTAGATGATATTGACCACTTGAGTAATCGTCGTGTGAGGACTGTTGGTGAACAATTATATAATCAATTTGGTATTGGATTGGCACGCATGTCAAGAACAATTCGTGAGCGCATGAATGTTCGTGATAATGAGGTGTTTACACCAATCGACTTGATAAATGCGAAGACAATTTCATCGGTAATAAATACCTTCTTTGGAACGAATGCGTTATCTCAATTTATGGATCAAACAAATCCATTGGCAGAGTTGACACATAAGCGTAGAATGTCGGCGTTAGGTCCTGGCGGTCTTTCGAGAGAGAGAGCAGGATTTGAGGTACGTGACGTTCACTATACGCACTATGGTCGTCTATGTCCTATTGAAACTCCAGAAGGTCCTAATATTGGTTTGATTTCTTCATTGTGTATTTATGCCAAGATTAATAACTTAGGTTTTATAGAAACTCCTTATCGTAATGTCAAGGATTCTAAGGTTGATTTGAATAACGATAATATCGTTTACATGACAGCTGAGGTTGAAGAGGGCAAGATGATAGGGCAGGGAAATGCACCGCTCAATGATGATGGTACATTTATTAGGCCTAAAGTTAAGTCGCGTTTTGATGCAGATTTTCCAATTGTGCCACCAACACAGGTGGAACTTATGGATGTGTCACCGACACAGATTGCATCAATAGCAGCAGCACTTATTCCATTTCTTGAGCATGATGATGCCAACCGTGCATTGATGGGTTCGAACATGATGCGCCAAGCTGTGCCATTGTTGCGTAGCGAAGCCCCTATTGTAGGAACTGGACTTGAAGCGCAGTTAATACGTGATTCAAGGACACAGGTAATGGCAGAAGGTGCTGGAGTAATAGAATATGTAGATTCAAGTCTAATTCGTATTAGATATGATAGGACAGAAGATGAAGAGTTTGTAAACTTTGAAGATTCTGTAAAAGAATATATTATTCCTAAGTTTAGAAAGACTAACCAGAGTACAACTATTGACCTACGTCCAATATGTGATAAGGGACAAAGAGTGTCGAAGGGAAATATTTTAACAGAAGGATATTCAACCGAAGCTGGAGAGCTTGCTCTTGGTCGTAATCTAAAAGTGGCATATATGCCATGGAAGGGTTATAACTATGAAGATGCTATCGTTCTTAATGAGCGAGTAGTGAGAGAAGATATTCTAACTTCGATACACGTTGATGAGTATAACCTTGAGGTTCGTGAAACGAAGCGAGGAATGGAAGAGTTAACATCTGATATTCCTAATGTTAGTGAAGAAGCTACGAAGGACCTTGATGAGCGTGGAATTATTAGAATAGGAGCACACGTAGTTCCAGGAGATATTTTAATAGGAAAGATTACCCCCAAAGGTGAGAGCGATCCTACTCCAGAGGAAAAATTATTACGTGCAATCTTTGGTGACAAGGCAGGAGATGTGAAAGATGCGTCATTAAAGGCGTCTCCTTCATTAAAAGGTGTTGTAATCAATACACATTTATTCTGTCGTGCGGCTAAGAAAAAGAAGAGTAAGAGTGCAAATGCACAATTGCCAAAACTTGATGAAGAGTATGAAGAAAAGTTAGCAGAGTTAAAGGCTCTTGTAATAGAGAAATTGACATTACTGACACAAGGCAAGACTTCACAAGGGATAAAAGATTTCTTAGGCTCAGATATTGTACCGAAGGGCACCAAATTTACGGCAGGCGTATTTAAGAATATAGAATTTGATTCATTAAACTTGAGCAAATGGACAACAGATGCTAAGAAAAATGATATGATTCGCGCAACTGTTGTAAATTATTTGAGAAAATATAAAGAGATCGATTCAGAGCTACGTCGCAAGAAATTTGATATTTCAATAGGTGATGAGCTACCATCAGGAATAATGCAGATGGCTAAGGTCTATATTGCTAAGAAACGAAAGATTAGCGTAGGGGATAAGATGGCAGGACGACACGGAAACAAGGGTATTGTTTCTCGTATTGTTAGACAAGAAGATATGCCATTCCTTGAAGATGGAACTCCTGTAGATATAGTATTGAATCCGCTTGGTGTGCCATCACGTATGAACCTTGGTCAAATTTTTGAGGCAGTTCTTGGTTGGGCAGGTCGTGAATTAGGCGAAAAGTTTGCAACACCAATTTTTGATGGAGCGAGCTTAGATGACCTAAACGCATGCACAGATAGAGCAGGCCTACCACGTTATGGTAAGACTTACTTATATGATGGAGGTACGGGTGATCGCTTTGATCAGCCAGCAACTGTCGGAGTAACCTATATGTTGAAACTTGGTCACATGGTAGAGGATAAGATGCACGCACGTAGTATCGGCCCTTATTCATTGATTACTCAACAGCCGTTAGGAGGTAAAGCACAATTTGGTGGTCAGCGTTTTGGAGAAATGGAGGTATGGGCACTTGAAGCATATGGTGCTGCTCATATACTACAAGAAATTCTAACTATCAAGAGTGATGATGTCGTAGGTCGTAGCAAGGCTTATGAAGCAATAGTAAAGGGCGAACCAATGCCTACACCTGGAATTCCAGAATCGTTGAATGTGTTGTTACACGAATTACGAGGATTGGGACTTAGCATCAACTTAGAATAAAATTCAAACATAAGGCGCTGAGCCTGCAAAAGATGCAGGCGCGGTGTCTTATTTAACTCTTTATAATAAGAATAATAATATGGCTTTTAGAAAAGATAACAAGATAAAGAGTAACTTTTCAAAGATTTCAATAGGGTTGGCCTCTCCAGACGAGATTTTGGAGAAGTCGAGCGGTGAAGTTTTGAAACCAGAAACCATAAACTACCGTACATACAAACCTGAACGCGATGGCTTGTTCTGCGAGCGCATTTTTGGTCCAGTAAAGGATTATGAGTGTCATTGTGGAAAGTATAAGAGAATACGTTATAAGGGTATTGTGTGCGACCGTTGTGGAGTGGAAGTTACGGAAAAGAAAGTGCGTAGAGAACGCATGGGACACATTCAACTTGTAGTTCCAGTAGCGCATATCTGGTATTTTCGTTCTTTGCCAAATAAAATAGGATACCTTTTAGGGTTGCCATCAAAGAAACTTGATTCGGTAATTTATTACGAGCGTTATGTAGTAATCCAAGTTGGTGTAGCTGAAGAAGTAGCAAAATCGGATCTTTTGTCGGAAGATGAATATCTCGAAATTCTTGAGAAATTACCAAAGGATAATCAACTTCTTGAGGATACAGACCCAAATAAGTTTATAGCTAAAATGGGGGCAGATGCTGTATATGATTTGTTGAAAACAATAGATCTTGATACACTCTCCTATGATTTGCGTAATAAGGCTAACACTGATGGTTCACAACAACGTAAGACTGAAGCGTTGAAGCGTCTTCAAGTTGTTGAATCGTTCCGTGCGTCAAAGAATCGCAATAAGCCAGAATGGATGATTCTCACAACAGTGCCAGTTATTCCACCCGAATTACGACCATTGGTTCCACTTGATGGAGGTCGTTTTGCGACGAGTGACTTGAATGACCTATATCGTAGAGTAATCATACGAAATAATCGACTAAAACGATTAATAGAAATCAAAGCTCCAGAAGTAATATTACGTAATGAAAAACGTATGCTTCAAGAGTCGGTTGACTCATTACTTGATAATTCACGTAAGTCGAGTGCCGTAAAGACTGATGCCAATCGTCCTTTGAAGTCGTTATCGGATAGTTTGAAAGGTAAGCAAGGACGTTTCCGTCAGAACTTACTTGGAAAGCGTGTAGACTATTCAGCACGTTCGGTAATTGTCGTAGGACCAGAATTGAAGATGCACGAATGTGGTATCCCAAAATATATGGCAGCAGAGCTTTATAAGCCATTTGTAATAAGGAAACTTATAGAGCGAGGTATTGTAAAAACCGTTAAGAGTGCAAAGAAGATTGTAGATCGCAAGGAACCAGTAGTGTGGGATATCTTGGAATATGTAATGAAGGGACACCCAGTGTTGCTTAACCGTGCTCCAACACTTCACCGTCTTGGTATTCAAGCATTTCAACCTAAGATGATTGAAGGAAAGGCAATTCAACTTCACCCACTTGCTTGTACTGCATTCAATGCCGACTTTGATGGTGACCAGATGGCTGTGCATTTACCACTTGGAAATGAGGCTATTCTTGAGGCACAAATGTTAATGCTTGGTTCTCATAATATATTAAATCCAGCAAATGGAGCTCCTATTACAGTTCCATCGCAAGATATGGTTCTTGGACTTTATTATATCACTAAGTTGCGTAAAGGTGACAAAGGTGAAGGCTTAAAGTTCTATGGTCCAGAAGAAGCAGAGATTGCATATAATGAGGGCAAAGTAACACTTCATGCAAATGTTTCGATAATAGTAAAAGATCTTGATGCAAATGGGAACGTTGTAGAAGTACTTAAAGAAAATACTTCGGTAGGTCGTGTGCTTGTAAATAAGTATGTTCCTATTGAAATCGGATATGTAAATGAAGTTCTTTCAAAGAAATCTTTAAGGGATATTATTGGAAAGGTAATTAAGACTTGCGGTGTAACCCGTTCGGCCGAATTCCTTGATGATATAAAGAACTTAGGATATTATATGGCATTTAAGGGTGGATTGTCGTTCAACCTTGGAGACGTATTAATTCCACCAGAAAAGGAGACACTTGTAAATGAAGGTTATGCGCAAGTTGAAGAGGTAATGAGTAACTATAGTATGGGATTCATTACTAACAATGAACGTTATAATCAGATTATTGATATTTGGACGCATGTTAACTCGAAATTGGCTGATACGTTGATGAAACAGTTAACGAATGACAACCAAGGATTTAACTCAGTGTTCATGATGCTTGATTCAGGAGCTCGTGGTTCAAAAGACCAGATACGTCAGCTTTCAGGAATGCGTGGATTGATGGCTAAGCCACAAAAGAGTGGAGCCGAAGGAGGACAAATTATTGAGAACCCAATTTTGGCTAACTTTAAAGAAGGGTTGTCGGTTCTTGAGTACTTTATCTCTACTCACGGTGCTCGTAAAGGTCTTGCCGATACAGCGTTGAAGACAGCTGATGCAGGATATTTGACACGTCGTCTTGTTGACGTTGCTCATGATGTTATTATAACAGAAGAGGATTGCGGAACACTTCGCGGACTTGTATGTACAGAGATAAAGAACAATGAAGATGTAGTAGCATCTCTTGGTGAACGTATTCTTGGTCGTGTATCGGTTCATGATGTTGTTGATCCAATAACTGGAGAAGTCATTGTAGAGAGTGGTGTAGAAATCAATGAAGCAATGGCAGCGCGAATCAGTGCGTCTCCAATAGAACAGGTAGAAATACGCTCGGTTTTAACTTGTGAATCAAAGAAAGGTGTTTGTGCTAAGTGTTACGGACGTAACTTATCAAACAATCGTATGGTTCAAAAGGGTGAGGCCGTAGGTGTAATAGCTGCACAATCAATTGGTGAGCCAGGAACACAGTTGACACTACGTACATTCCACGTCGGTGGTGTTGCATCAAATATCGCAGCAGTATCATCAATCGTTTCACGATATGATGGACTTCTTGAAATTGATGAGCTACGTATTGTAGAAGCAGAAGATCATGCAGTTGTTGTAGGTCGTCTTGCAGAAATGCGAATTATAGAACCAACTACAAAGATGGTGTTGACAAATGCTAACATCGCTTATGGTTCAAAATTATATAAGAAGAGCGGTGAGATGGTTAAGAAGGGCGACATGATATGTGAATGGGACCCATTTAATGCAGTTATCGTATCAGAAGTTACAGGTAAGGTAAAATTTGAGAATGTGATTGAAGGAGTAACGTATCGTGTAGAATCAGATGAGACTACAGGCTTGCGTGAAAAGATCATCATAGAGTCGAAAGACAGGACAAAAGCTCCAGAAGCACAATTACTTGACCTTAATGGGCAACTTATTAAGACATATTCATTACCAGTAGGGGCTCACCTTATGGTAGATGAGGGAGAAGGCTTGGTACCAGGCGAGGTGTTTGTAAAAATACCACGTGCAGTAGGTAATGCTGGTGATATCACTGGTGGTCTTCCACGTGTTACAGAATTATTTGAAGCTCGTAATCCATCAAATCCAGCAGTAGTTTCGGAAATAGATGGTGAGGTAAACTTTGGTAAAATCAAACGTGGTAATAGAGAAATCTCGGTAACATCTAAATTAGATGAAGTTAAGAAGTATCTTATTCCATTGTCACGCCAAATACTTGTACAAGAGAATGATTATGTACGTGCAGGAACTCCGTTATCTGATGGAGCTACAACACCTTCTGATATTCTTAATATCAAGGGTCCAACAGCAGTACAGGATTATATCGTTAATGAAGTACAGGACGTTTATCGCTTACAGGGTGTGAAAATTAATGATAAGCACTTTGAGGTTATCGTGCGTCAAATGATGCGTAAGGTTACTATCCTTGATCCAGGTGATACTCGTTTCCTTGAGCAACAAATCATTGACAAGCGCGACTTTATGGACGAAAATGACCGTATTTGGGGTAAAAAAGTAATTATTGATGGTGGTGATTCTCAAACGGCTCTACCAGGTCAAATAATCACAGCTCGCAAACTACGTGATGAAAATTCAGCGTTGAAACGTCGAGATTTGAAAGTTATTCAAGTGCGTGATGCTGTTCCTGCAACGTCAGAACAAATTTTGCAAGGAATCACTCGTGCAGCACTTCAAACGTCAAGTTTCATGTCGGCAGCATCTTTCCAAGAAACTACTAAGGTACTTAACGAAGCCGCAATTAACGGCAAGGTAGATACTTTACAGGGTATGAAGGAAAATGTAATTTGCGGACACTTAATTCCAGCAGGAACAGGTCTTCGTGATTATGATCGCATGATAGTTGGAAGTAAAGAAGACTTTGAAAATTCAGCATCAATGAGACTTGAAGAGAATGCAGAAGAATTTGAAAATGTTGAAAGACGATAGTTATACGTAGACTACGTTTCTAATATAAAAAATTCCACTCTATAAAATAGGGTGGAATTTTTTTTGGTATGACCATGATTGGTGTACCAAAAAAAATCCGCATAAGGCTTGGTGCTTTATGCGGATTTTGAATAGATAAGTGGGTTATAGCTTACTCCTTTATAATTTTAACGGTTGTCTTTGCGTTGTCAATAGTTATTGTTGCAAAATAC
>JAVWYO010000053.1:0-13332 GCA_036661515.1 Muribaculaceae bacterium
GAATAAGACTTTTTTGGATTAATAATAAAAGGAGTAGCAGATTATAATGGTCGGCTACTCCTTAGTCGTTTAAATACACTTGCATGAATTACTTAATCGACAAATATGTTTTTAGTGATTCTACATATTGCTCAAAAGCCTCGATTCCCTTTGGTAGCACTTTGCACGTTGTGCAAGGTCTTTTGCCAACGAATGCTTTTTCGGTTGATATATATCCAGCAATAGTCAATTTATCGAGTTGAACGCTTAGATTTCCGGCTGACGATGCCGTTTTATCTTTTAAATATGTAAATTCGGCTTGCTCCACAGTCATGAGAATGCTCATGATTGCAAGACGTAGTTGCGAGTGTAGTAATGGGTCTAATTCTTTAAACATTCTCTTTTTTTGCTTTACTGTTTAACAGGTGTCCAGGAATAATCATCATAATTACAAAGCAAGCACCAAAAATGAGGAACCATGTAATGTCAATGGTGTTTTTGTTTTGAACAAGTACACCGAGTAGGTACAAGCCTATTATAAAACTTATCGCAGGCAAGAAAGTAAGCCATCTATCTCTTATAACAATGCCTGTGAAACTTGTCCCTATCCCACATAGTATTAAAGTGAGCGGGAGCATTATGTTCATAGTATTTGTAATCATTAGAACGACTATAGCAAAGAATGACATAATGCCGAGTATCGCCCAAATGTTATCGATGACTTTATCGGTGTAAGTAATAACCTGTTTCGATGTTCTTTTTGTTAGGAAATATGTAAAAGGCCAGCCGATAATAGGAATAGCAAACCAACCAAAGCACCACAGTCCATTTCCTGTGAAATACACTAATGACCATACTGCCAATGCTACAATTGTAGTAATGTATCCCCATAATAGAAATGTGTTTCCACTTCCTAATTTTAGGCGGTTCTTGCTGTTTGCAATCATTTGTGAGATTAATTTAATACTCTCTTTTTCGTCTAATTCTTTCTCTTCCATAATTGTATTTGTTTTAGTGAATTGTTTTATGGTGCAAATATAAAGTAGTTTATATTATAAACCAAATAAAATGTGTTTAAACTTTAAAATAGCCTTATATTTTATGATAGAACTATTTTGTGATAAAAATAATAATATTGTCATTAAATTATAAATATTAGCGGACTGCCTTCAAAAAGAGAGGTAATATTTCTACTTCGTTACATAATGATAAATCAAGTGGTATAAATGCGTCACGGTGATTTATGACACATAAGAAAAAACATTATTTTAAAAAAAAATAGTGAAAATAATCTTGTGTTTATTAAATAATAACACTAAATTAGCACCATATTTAGACGTTTGAATACGTCATTTAACAATTTATCATCATACTTAGACCTTTTAATTAGTATTTATTAACTCAGAAGACCAGCCAAAGCCGTGAAAGATAGCGACTAAAGCAGGTTAATTTTTTTAAATCAATCAATATGGATAAACAGTGTTACAAAACAAAATTTACTCGGAGTAAATTTATTGCTGCTTCAACAGTGGCAATGTTCTTGTGCTGTGGAGTCAATGCATCTTATGCATCTCCCGAGCCACAAGCGGTTGTGTCATCCACTAATCTAACGACTATAACTGGAGTTGTAGTTGAAGAAAATGGCGAACCTATAGTGGGTGCGAATGTCATGGAACGAGGGACATCTCGCGGAGTAATGACTGATATAGATGGAAAATTTGTATTAAAAGCCTCTAAAGGTTCAACAATCCAAATTTCTTATATTGGATATGGAACCAAAGAAGCCAAAGCCGGTGCAAACATGAAAGTTATGCTAAAAGAAGACAGAGCACAACTTGATGAAATTGTGGTTTTAGGCTATGGACAACAAAAGAAAGCCAATGTAACAGGAGCCGTTTCAACTGTAGATATATCTAAGACGATGGAAGCACGTCCAACCCAAGATGTAGCGAAAGCACTTCAGGGAGCAGTACCTGGCTTAACTATCTTATCAAATGAAGGTGGATTAAATTCAAAGCCATCAATGACAATTCGTGGTATAGGAACTTTAAGTAATGGCGAAAAGAGTAATCCTCTTATCGTTGTTGATGGTGTCCCTATGGATGATATCTCTTTCCTTAACACAAATGATATACAAAGTGTATCGGTACTTAAAGATGCAGCTTCAACATCTATTTATGGTACTCGTGCAGCATTTGGTGTAGTATTGATTACGACTAAGGCCGCTAAAAAGACCGATAAAGTATCAGTTACTTACACAAATAACTTTGCATGGGATAAACCAACATATTTGCCCGATTATCCAGACGTACCTACACAAATTAGAGCATTAAGCGCTGTTAATACGCGTGCTGGTTCAGAAAATGAATTATTTGGTATGTACATGGATAAGATGCTTCCCCTTGCAGAAGAATGGCAAAAACGCCATGGAGGCAAATCTGGATATCGTCCTATGATTGCAGGAGATGACTATACCGTTAATCCTGATGGTAGTGGTGCAATGTATTTTGCAGACTGGGATGTAAAGAATATTATGTTCCGCAATTGGTCGCCAGCTATGACGCATAACTTGGCAATACAAGGGACATCAGGGAAAACATCTTATTATATGTCGGTAGGCTATAATACAAAAGAAGGAGTATTAAATTTCAATCCAGATAAGTTGAAAAAATATACTGCAACAATGAATGTAACAACTGATATTACTAATTGGTTACAAGTTGGAGCACGTTTTAATTATAGTGATAAAGAATTTACTACACCTAATACACGTCGTTACACATATCAATATATGTGGCGTTGGGGTAGTTTCTTTGGCCCTTATGGTACAATCAATGGTGTAGATGCACGTAATGATATATCTTATTTAAAACAAGCTGGTGAGGATAAGACAAACGATTCTTATATGAGAGTAGGAGCTTTTGTAAAAGCAAAAATCGTAAAGGGTCTTACTCTTAATGCCGATTTCACATTTAATTTACAGAATACAACGCAAAAGCAAGCTTACCTTCCTGTAACAATGATGAATACATGGGGCGGAAATATCTCAAAACCAACGACAATGAATACAGGAGCAAGTACCAGTGTATATCAAGAATCGGGTCGTGATAACTCTTATGCACTTAATGTATATGGTAATTATGAATATAATCTTCTTGAAGATCACCATTTTAATTTTATGGTTGGTGGTAACCTTGAAGAGGGCGAATATAATCTACATTGGTCACAACGTAAAAACTTACTTGATAATACACTTCCCGATTTTAATCTTGCAACGGGAGATCAAACAGTAGGTGGCTCACATTCACACTGGGGCGCTTGTGGTTATTTTGCACGTATAAATTATGATTGGAAAGGTATTTGGTTACTTGAGTTAAACGGACGTATTGATGGTTCTTCAAAATTCCCTAAAAGTGACCATTGGGCATTCTTCCCATCAGGATCACTTGGCTATCGCTTCAGTCAAGAGAATTATTTTGAAAATCTACGTGATATAATAAGCAATGGTAAATTAAGAGGATCTTTTGGAGAAATAGGAAACCAAGAAATTGGTGCTTATAAATTTATTTCTACAATACAAGCTATCACTGCAGGTAATACACATTGGTTAGGTGGAGATGGTGTAAAGGTTCCTGCATACGGAATGCCTTCTTTGGTTTCTTCAACTCTTGGCTGGGAACGTATTCAAACGCTTGATATAGGTCTTGACTTAGGCTTTATGAATAATGAAATTAATTTGGGATTTGACTGGTATCAACGCACAACACGCGACATGCTTGCACCAGGCCAAACTATGCCAGATGTACTTGGAGCAACAGCACCACTTATAAATGCTGGAACATTACGAAGCCGAGGCTGGGAGCTATCGATTGATTGGCGTCATCGTTTTGGAGAATTTGATGTATATGCAAACGCTAATATCTCAGATTTCACAGCAACAGTGGTTAATTGGTCAGATAAATCAAGAATGATAAACAAATATTATGATGGTAAGAACTATGGTGATATTTGGGGTTTTGAAACCGATAGATATTTTACAAAAGATGACTTTAATGCCGATGGTTCATATAAAAAAGGTGTAGCTACACAAGTTGGACTTCAACAAGGGAACTTTGTATATGGTGCTGGTGATGTTAAGTTCAAAGATCTTGATGGTAGCGGTGTTATTGATGGAGGAAAAGGAACAGCAGAAGATCATGGCGACTTAAAGGTTATAGGTAATTCAAATCCTCGCTATGAATATAGTTTCCACTTAGGTGGCTCATGGAAAGGTATTGATATTGACTGTTTCTTCCAAGGCGTAGGAAAACGCGACCAATGGACACAAAGTGGTTTTGCCGTGCCATTTGCTCGTGGAGCAGATGCTATCTATGCTAATCAAACAAATTATTGGACAGAAGAGAATCCAAATCCTAATGCAGAATTTCCACGTGTATTCCCAGGTAATACTGGCTATGGAACAGCAGCAGGATTGGCAAAAGGAAATCACAACTTCTATCCACAAACAGCATATCTTGTAGATATGTCTTACCTTCGTTTCAAGAACTTGACCGTAGGTTATACCCTACCGCTAAAATGGACAAGCAAAGCATATCTTCAAAAGGTGCGTGTATATTTCAGTGCAAACAATATTTGTGAGCTTATTAAAAATAATAATCTCCCTGTTGACCCTGAAATTAATACGTCAGAAAGTATGCGTGATGGAACTGATGACCTTGGGAATGGAACATGGGGACGTGTAACGCCAATGACCAGGACACTATCATTTGGATTACAAGCTACATTTTAAACTATTAATCTAATAAAATAGCAACTAAAGATGAAAAAATATATTTTATATAGCAGTATATTGGCGATTGCAGCTTCAATGGCAAGTTGTAATGATGCGCTGGACAAAGACCCATTAGACCGGTTTATCAATAATCCGGCTTATTGGAGCAATCCAGGCAACGTAGATGGGCAATGCAATGCTTTCTACGAGGAGTTTTTAGCATATGGTAATGCTGGAGGCGGAGGTTTATATTATTTCAAGACCTTGAATGATGATCAAGCATCTAACACATTTGCAGATTGGGCAAATATTAATCCCCCATCAGCAAGTAGTGACTGGAGAAATCCATACGAAGAAATTCGCCGTGCGAATATCATAATCGATGGTGTAAAGAGTTCAAGTCTTGATGAAAAGACCAAGAATCATTATCTTGGTATAGCAAGATTGATGCGAGCATGGGAACATTATCAATTAGTTCGCATGTATGGTGATGTACAATGGATTGAAAAATATCTTGATATTACCGATACTGGTATTTTATATGGAAAGCGAGATAAGCGAGATTTAGTGATGGACAAAGTTCTTGCCGACCTTGACTTTGCTTGTGCAAATATTAATGAAGCAGGTTCAAAAATTGTTTTTACCCGTCAAATGGCAAATGCAGTGAAGGCAGATATATGCTTATATGAAGGAACATTCCGTAAATATCGTAGCACAGCCGATAATCAAGATGCTCCAGATAAAGCAGGTTCTGATAAATTCCTTAATGCTTGTAAAGATGCTTGTACTTATGTCATGGGCAAAGGTTTTAAATTAAATGATTCTTATCAAGGTAATTATAATTCACCTGAGACAGATATTCTAAAGAATCCAGAGATGATATTTGTTAAGGTTTATAAGATGGGTACACTTTCTCATTCACTTATAGACTATACTTGTTCGTCAACTCAGATAAGTGGAATGACAAAAGATGCTTTTGAATCATATTTATTTACCGATGGAAAGCCATTGGCTCTAACTACCTTAGATAAAAATGATGCAGGTAAGCTTGATGCAGATGGTAACATAAATATTTCGGAACAACTTGCTCTACGCGACAAACGTCTTTCTGAAACTGTTGACCCTATCGTTTTCTATAATGGAAATACATGGACTCGTACAGCTGACGGAATGGAAATGACCTCATCTACTGGTTATGGTATTAAGAAATATGATAATTTATCAATACCAACAAAATATCGTAATCAAACAGGTTCAAATTACACAAGTGCTCCAGTATTTTGGTTGTCAACAGTTCTTCTTGATTATGCAGAAGCATGCGCAGAACTTGGTACAATCAGCCAAGGCGATCTTGATAAGTCAATAAATTTGCTAAATGCTCGTGCAGGTCTTCCTAATCTATCGGTAGCAGTAGGATTCCATGACCCAGCAAATGATATGGGAGTATCGGATCTAATATGGGAAGTACGTCGTGCACGTCGTTGCGAGTTAATGTTTGACAACTGGGTTCGTTATTGGGACCTTATTCGTTGGCATCAACTTGACAAGCTCGATTCTACCAAAAATCCAGATATCCTTATTGGCGCAAACATCAAGAATGATCCTAAACCAGATGCAAAACTTGATAAGAAGGGTGATTATATTGATGGCTCAAAGGGAAAGACGAGAACTTTTGATAAGAAACAATACTTGTATCCTATTCCAACAGGTCAAATCACACTTAATCCAAACTTGGCACCTAACAATCCAGGTTGGTAATAAGCTGATAAATAAAATAGAAAGGTTCCTTGAAAAAGGGACCTTTTTATTTTATATGCTATTTTGAATTAGTTAAGTTGTGTAACTGCTATGGTTTTTGTACTTTTGTATATTATAAAAGAGCATACTCCATGAGAAAAATAACAGCTACTATCATAACATATAATGAAGAGAAAAGGATTGAGGAATGCCTCAAATCTTTGCAAGGAGTGGCTGACGAAATAATCGTAGTAGATTCGTTTTCTACCGATAAGACTGTTGAAATATGTAAACAATATGATTGCATCGTTTCACAGAGAAAATTTAATGGCTATGGAGCACAAAAGCAATATGCAGTGTCGTTGTCAACACATAGCTATGTACTTTCAATAGATGCCGACGAGATTCTTGATGCAGAGTTAAGGCAAGAGATACAGCGGCTTAAGGAGGTAGGGTTTGAGCATCGTATATATGGTTTTTCACGGCTAAATCATTATTGCAATGAGCCTATAAAGCATTGTGGCTGGTCTCATGATTTCCAAGTGAGATTGTTTGATAAACGCTATGCAAGTTGGAATCTGCGAGATGTTCATGAAGCTGTTATATTTCCGGGCACGTTACTCCCCTATCCTATTTTAGGCACATTAATGCACTATCGATGCAACACGCACCAAGAATATAAATTCAAGGAAGATAAATATGCTGCTATCAATGCCCAGATACTTATAAATGAAGGCAGACATCAAGCTATTATTACCCCATATATAAAGTGGCTTGCTCAATTTATAAATATTTATATAGTAAAATTAGGTATTCTTGATGGTTATCCCGGTAAAATGATAGCCCTTACTATGGCTCATTCTGAATTTATAAAGCATCGTCTTGCTCGTCGTCGCGCGGTTCATACTAAAAACTGACATAAAATGAATATCTATCATTTGATTTCAAATAAAGTGTGGGGAGGTGGAGAACAATATGTTTATGACCTGTCCAAAAAGCTTATAGCAGATGATAATTATGTTGAAATTGTTTGTCGGAATAATCCTGCTATAATCACGCCCTTTAGAGGTCTTGAGATACCAATCTCTACACTTCCATTAAAGGGGCTCACAGATGTAAATAGTGCAAGGCGTCTTGCTCGCATTATAAGGAAAGGCGAAAATATAGTGCATGTGCATAATTTTAAAGACGCATTTACTGCGTGCGTTGCTCGTAATTTATCTCAAAACAGTGATGTAAAGGTGATTTTGACTCGCCACTTGGTTAAGCGTGGAAAAAATAGCGTAGTGTATCATAAGCTATATAAAAGCCTTGATTGCATAATATTTGTTTCAAACATAGCAAAAGATATATTTTTATCGGGTCACCCTAAGATTGATACTAAAAAGATAGTGGTACTTCATAATAGTATTCTTCCATGTAAAAGTGTTGCTGATGTTGCTGATATAAGAGTAAAATATTCAATTCCACAGACCAAAGCGTTGATTATGTATCATGGACGGTTGGTTAAAGAAAAAGGCGTTGATATATTACTTAGGGCGTTGAGCCAATTGGATAGAAATAGATTTCATTTGATAATTGCAGGCACAGGAAATGAGCATTATAGTGATGTGCTTCATGACATTATTGTTTCTAATAGGTTGCAAGATAATGTAACGTTTTTGGGGCATGTCGAAGCCGTACAACCAATAATAGGTCAATGTGATTTTGGAGTGCTTCCATCGGTTGGCAGAGAATCTCTTGGCTTGTCAAATATGGAGTATATGATGATGGGAAAGGCGCAAATATGCTCAAATAATGGTGCTCAACCCGAATATCTTGATAATGGAGTAACAGCAATGCTTATTGAGCCAGAAAAGCCCTTTTTACTTGCCTCAGCAATCGATGAGCTATTGAATGCTCCCGACACATGCAAATTAATGGGGCAGAAAGCTAAACTGAAATTTGATGCAGAATTGAGCTATTCTCATTTTTATTGTGAAATGACCGATATTTATAGAAAGTTATAGCGTGATAAAGACTAAGATTGTAATAAATCCACGATATGAACATTTACGTGATTACATCACATCTATTCCATCAAAAAATGGGAAGTGTGGTGCAATAATCTATGATGCTCGTAATAAGATATATCAAGATGTTGTAGAAAAGGAAAACGTATCGATAAAATGCTTTCGCACGCCTTCAGCGATAAATCGCGTAATATACACTTTCTTTCGCCATAGCAAGGCTCGACGCTCATTTGATAATGGTGTTAAGCTGACGGAGCTTGGCGTTGGCACAGCTACTCCTATTGCGTATATTGAGGTATATAAGGATTTGCTTATAGAAAAGAGTTACTATATATGTGAAATGCTGGTGGCTCATGATATACGCTGGTGGGATAAAATATTGAATTGTGAAGAAGTGCTTGACCATGCTGCACAGTTTATGGCAGAGTTACATGAAAAAGGAGTGTTTCACAAGGATTTTTCGCCTGGTAATATATTATATGATGATAATTTTAATTTCTATCTCATTGATATTAATCGGATGAAATTTAATATTACAAATCATCACTTATTGATGGAAAACTTCAAGTGCCTGCACGATAGTCCAGAAGAGACGGCTCGTATAGCTCGATTATATGCAAAGCATGCTAATGCCACAGACGTTGATGCGATAGTTGGCGAGGCGCTTACTGCTCGGAGAACCTATAAAGAGAAACAGGCATTAAAACGAAGGATAAAAACATTATTCAAACATAAACGCTATGGGTAAGATTTCGGCAGTCGTTAATACATATAATGCCGAGAAATATCTCGACAAAGTACTACAAAGCCTTCAAGGGTTTGATGAAATTGTGGTGTGTGACATGGAAAGTACTGATAATACGCTTGTTATTGCACATAATTATGGTTGCAAGATAGTAAGCTTTCCAAAGGATAAATACACCTTTGTAGAGCCTGCACGCAACTTTGCAATTCAATCGGCCAGTAATGATTGGATTCTTGTAGTAGATGCCGATGAAATAATACCTCAAGAGCTAAGAGAATACTTATATAATCTCATCGTTGAACCCACTCAACTTGGAGGATTGTATATTCCACGTAAGAATTTCTTTATGGGTCGATTTATGCCATGTTATTATCCTGATTATATATTGCGTTTTTTGCGGAAAGAGGGTGCATTGTGGGAAGAGAAAGTGCATTCAATTCCAACGGTTAATGGGAAGATAGAACGAATACCTAAAGAGCGCAAAGAGCTTGCTATCATACATCTTGCGAATGATAGTTACTATGAATCGATACGCAAAATGAATGAATATACCGAAAATGAACGATTGAAACGTGCGCCTAAGTATCATTTTGGGCAAATGCTATATGCTCCACTCTTCCGTTTCTTTAAAACATATATTCTTAAAGGAGGTTTTCGAGCAGGTAGAGCTGGTTTTATACATGCCGTATTTGATGCCCAATATCACTTTAATGCTTTAGCTAAAATTGAAGAAACACGCCAAATATCGCGTGCTAACAAGGATATAGATAAATACTTGTAGATCTATTTTGAATTTTGTTGTTGCCGTGCGGCAAGTTTTCGGAACTGCCATGTGATGAGTATTGCCGTGACTATTGTTGCGAGTAGATCCGATGTTGGGAATGAAGTCCACACGCCGTTAAGTCCGAAAAAATGAGGAAGAGTGAAGAGTAATGGAATTAGGAATATCACTTGCCTGGTAAGACTTAAAAATATTGATTTACCAGCCATTCCAAGAGATTGGAAGAAATTTGTTGATACAATTTGAAAACCTACCATCCAAAACATAACGATACTAAGACTTAATCCATTTGCTGTTACGGCTATAAGATGTTCGTCGGAGGTGAATGCGCGAGCTATCCAAGTTGGGAATAGCATAGCACCGAGCGACCCTAACGTGCATATTACAGTAGCTGCCATTACCGACAATATAAAAGTCTTGCGTAAGCGATCAAAATGTCCCGAACCATAGTTGTATCCAATGATAGGTTGCATTCCCTGACAGACACCTATAACAATCATTACGAGCAATTGAGCGTAGGTTGTGAATATGCCAGCAGCAGCGACAGCCGCGTCGCTACCATATCGATATAGAGTGTTGTTGATAATCGCATTTATAGCGCTACCAGCAACGTTTATAAGAAATGGAGATGCGCCTATTGCTATGATAGACATGATAATAGGAAGTTGAAGGCGATAAATACCTTTTTTGAAGTGTATTTCACTATTTAGAGAAAAGAAATGAGCCATTACAAACGCTGAAGAAATAGTCATAGATATATCGGTTGCAATTGCCGCCCCTTTAATCCCCATATCGAGAGCGAAAATAAAAATAGGAGCTAATATGATATTGCACCCAGCACCTATAAGCATTGTAACCATAGCTTTTTGTGGATATCCAGAAGCACGCATAATGTTGTTGAATGAATAGCAAATATTCATCATAAACATGCCTGGAAGCAGATATACCATGAAATCGTGAGCATACGGAAGCGTTTTAGCACTTGCTCCGAATGTGATTAATATAGGGTCGAGAAATATTGCAAAAATAGTTAGATATACCGAAGCGATAGCAATAATAAGGATTAGGCTGTTTCCGAGTATTTGCTCAGCTTTAAGTTTGTCTTTCTGCCCCAAAACGATAGAAATTCTGGCGGAAGCCCCTACCCCAACAAGCATTCCTAAAGCGGCAGCGAGGTTCATAACAGGGAATGTTATAGCAAGTCCCGCAATAGCGTCGGCACCAACTCCTTGCCCAATAAAAATGCGGTCGATTACATTATAAAGCGACATTACAACGGTTCCTACAATAGCTGGCAGGCTATATTTCCATAGGAGTTTGGCTATTGGCGCATTTTCGAGTTCCTTAAGGGTGTCTTTGCCGTTGTTCTGCATTCTTCGAATAAGTAAATTTTTAACTTGGCAAAGGTAATCAATTATTGCAAAGTGCAAATAAATGATTGTTGCATTGTGAGTATTATTTCTTAGTTTTAAGAAGATGTTTTGTCAAGAACTTACGCACAGGTTCGTCATAAAGTTTTAAACATAAATAAGCCAATACAATAGATCCAATAAATAGAGCTAACGCGCCAGGTAAAGATTGATAGAATGTTAGATTGTTATTCTTAACCCACGCATAGTATAGATATATAAACGGATAATGTACCATGTAAAGAGGATATGAAATATCTCCTAAGAATTTGCATACTCGTGTTGTCATTTTGTCGGTTGTCTTTCCAGAAGCCCCAATATAAACGATTAATGGGAAAATAATAGCAAAACAAATTGTGTCGTATAAGCCATTCATCCATAAATTATCAGCTCCTCCAATTCGAGGTACCGCCAACAAAAAGATGAGAGCTATACTTCCTATCCAGAATGCTCCTTTTACGTTAATAGCTTTGAAAATACGCGATAGAAGCAATCCCGCTGAGAAGGAAAACATTAGTCGCAAGGAGCCTCCAAGAATGTTATCTCCATTCATTGAAAATCCCACGCATATATCGCCATAGGGTCCCCAAATAGCGAAAGCAGCCAAAGCGCACCCAGCAAGCAGAACTAATATTGTAAGTGCTTTTGTTGTAAGTTTGTGTATAAAAAATGCGTATAGAATATTGCCAATATATTCAAAAAATAAAGACCAGCTTGGACCATTAAGAGGATACATCTCACCCACGCCCCTAATTTCAAATCCCAGAGTAGCAGGTATAAGAAACACATTTATAAATGTAGCTATAAGAAGCATCGTTATAGATACTTTTGACACGTCCCAAACAGAGCAGCCCTGAGTGTAGAACATAATTGCTCCAATGATTGCTCCAATAACTACCATTGGGTGCAAGCGAATAAATCTACGCTTAATAAAATCTTTAATTTTCATTGTTTTCCAACGGTCGTCGTAGGCATACCCAACTACGAATCCCGAAAGGATAAAGAAGAAATCGACAGCCAAATATCCGTGATTTATTTGCTGATCTAAGTGGCTTGTGGCATAGGCTTCAAATATATGAAACCAAACGACGGTTAATGCTGCTACCCCACGTAATCCGTCAAGTATGTCATAATGTGGTTTAGTGTCGGCAAAAGCAGCCGCAGATATTTCAGTCTTCATATAGCTACAAAAGTAAATAAATTTTTTTACATAATTGTACTTAAAGCAATTTCTGCAAATTCATAGTACTCATTATTAGGTCGCATGACGCATATTGCTTTTGTTAAAGTACTTCCTGCGCTCGCCCACAGAAGTATTTCATTGCCGTTTAATATAGCGATAGGGTTTTCATCACGGCTACGTGAATATTCATTTGATTGAAGTATGGCCGTAGGAGATGAAGGTGAAATAAACTCCGTAACACTCCGTTTCCACGCCGACATTTTCCATTCCACTGGTCGCACACAGTCAATGGGTAGAGCTACTGATTTCATTCCATTGTTTTCGTTTGTTATGACTAATTTTGTTGCAATATCAACGCATGGGAGCCACTGTGATGGAGCGTCACTAAGTAGCTTTGAGTACCATTCACGTATCTGAAGTAAAAGATATTCGCCAATATCAATACCGTCATTGCGTTCAATGATACAATCCTTTCGCACTGGATAAAGCTTTAACTTTAGTTTCCACAATTCCAACATTTCAGCTTCTGTGAGTCGAAGCATCTTTTCAATATTTTTCATAGTAAATCATTTTCTACAAATTTACTACCCAGTGTTGTAAATAATGATGCTAAAAAAAGACTATTTTTGGTGTAGATATGGGTGTTTTTTTAATTTATTGATTGTTAGGTAGTTGGTAGGGGTACGCACAGTACGCAGTGTACGCACCCTTTTTT